>DATCGB010000173.1:0-11810 GCA_036509155.1 Candidatus Tumulicola sp.
TATCTATCGCACGAAGCTCTCCCACAAGGCGTTAACGGTCGAACAATCGGTCGAGATAGCCGGTGCCGAGACCGCACAGTGGTACATCAAGAGCGGTGCGAAAGGCATCGTCGGCGCCGACCCGCTGAGCCTCAGCGTCGATACCTGGCCTTATCCAGCCGGCGGCCCATACGACCCGCGCAAGCATCTGATCGTGACGAGCGCCGGCAGTACGGTGATCAGCGTGGGCAAGAAGTAACGCCGCGCGTGCTTAGCAATCGCCTATGCCTACAGGCTCTAGGGGGCCTGCACTACCTCGAAGTCGTCGATCGAGATCGAGTGTAGATCGGAATCATCGTTTGCATCCCAAACCGGGGCTCCCTTGACGTCGTTCACGAACGGAATGAGACTTTGCTCGCCCGTGCCAAAGAGGTAGGCGCCGTACTGCTGCAACGCGGCGGCGACGATCTTCGCCTCGGGATGAAATCCCGAGATATCGAACGATTTCCTGAGCCGAATGTGCGCGCCGGCAGGCATGGCGTTAACGGCTTCAGCGCGCGGTCCCGCGTACTTCAGGTTGTCGGTGCAGAGCGCGACGGCGGCGGGGCTGACGCACGCCGTCTTCGACACGGATCTCGCAACCGCGTCCCAGCCGAGGGCGTGAGTGATCGCACCTGCGGCTAGCTCCTCAGGCCGAACGGCCAGCAGGCCCAGAGGAATACACGCCGGCGTCGAGCACCCTCCCCAAGCGGGCCGAGAGAACGGCTGCGTGAGATCGACGAACGCACCACTGTAAGCGAGGAGGCGGTGCGTTTTGGGCTTCGCGGTCGTACTATAGGTTTCGTAATATTGACAGGCGGCCGTCTGCAGCACCATGGCGTGAGCGTTGGCCATCGGCTCGATGTAAAACGGCGGCGTAAATACCCATGGCTCGGGGCTCTTTGGCGTATGGTACTTAACCTTCGGGCGTACGGCGACCATCGGGGTCGAGTTGTTCGCCATATTCACGTACTGGTTCGTCGTGTTGTTCGGACCCGTTCGAATTACGCCGGCAGCGAACGGAGAGTTTCCGCCGCCGTCGATCGTGGCCTTGATGTTCTTGGCGCTAGCCGGCGAAAGGGGACTGTTCGTGATGTCCGTCTGCCAAACGTCTCCTGAGGGATAGGGACAACCCAAAAAATCTCCTGTGGCGAGCGGCCGGCGAGCGGCGTTGAGCTGCGCGGCAGGCTGCCCCGGCATGACCGAACTGGATTGAGTGCTGCTGCATGCGGCAACCCCCAAAGACATAACGAAAACAACTAAGTACTTCACAGAAGCCCCTCCCCGAGTAAGTTCGAGGCCATTGTATCACCACTGCGCCGAGTATAACCTAGGCCATCGGTCCCCGCGCTCAGGTCATTGGGGCTCGGGCTTATGGGACTCTCGCCGCGCTCACGCAGCGTTTCGTTTAGCGCGCCTTGGGTAGCGTATTCGGCGCAATCGCGTCAGCCAGCGCGCGAACGAGGACGACCGCGCCGAGGCCGGCGTTGCCTTTGTCGTCGTACGCGCCCGGACCGTTGGTCGCTTCCACCGCGATCGTCAGCTTCTGCGCGGGCAGATAGCCGACGGCCCCGGAGGCGCCGGCAAAGCCCAACGTTTGCATTATCCACGGCCCGACATTAATGATGCCGAGACCGTAGTTGAAGGCAGCGTCGTTGGCCTTGCACGCGTCGCAGTTCGGCTGCGAGTGCCCGAAGCCGATGAGGCTCGGAACGATCTGCGCGGCCGACGACGCCGGCGATAGCAGCTTTCCCGACGCGACCGCTTCCAGCGAGACGGTCAGGTCGTTTATGTCGGTCGTCTCGACGGCCCCCTCGGCGGTGGTCCACGACGGATTCCAAAACGTCGCTTCCTCGTAGAACGGCACGTCGGGTTTCACGCCGAGCGTCTCACGGCGTTCGGAACTGAACGCGTGCAAAACCGGCTGCGGAATCATCGGCGTCGTATGCGCGCCCGTCTGCTTGAGACCCATCGGCTCGATAACGTACTGTCGCAACGCGTCGGCAAGCGGCATGCCGGCGATCTTTTCGAGCACACGGCCGAGAATCACGTAGTTCGTGTGCGAGTACCCCCAGTTCGTGCCGGGCGCGAACTGCATCGGCTTGGATACGCCGATGTGCATCAGCTCTTGCGGAGTCCACTGACGGAACGGATCGAGGTAGACACTCTTTATCAATTCGGGCTGATACACGTAGTCGGCGTATCCCGACGTCATCTGCGCCAAGTTTCTCAGCGTGATGCGATCGGCGTTAGGCAGATCGGGAAAGTAGTTGGAGAGCTTGGTGTCGAGCGTGACCTTCTTCTGGTCGACGAACTCGAGCAGGAGCGTCGCCATATAGGTGAACGCCATCGCTCCGCCGCGAAAGTGCATATCCGCCGTAGCCGGAACGCCGGTCATCGAATCGCCAAAAGCGCCGGTATAAACGTTGGCGCCGTTCGAGCGCATTTGCACGATGACGGCCCGAAAGTGGTTCGCCCTCATCGAACTGCGCACGATACCTTCGATCGTCGCGGCGGAAGGCACGTCGGCGATCGCCGCCATGGGAGCCAGCAACGACGCGAGGCCGCACAAGAACAGCGCAGCGATCATCGCAATGAGACGATTCGAAGAACAGATCATGGGGATCCTCCGCCCCCGGGGTTCGCACGCCCCACACCGGCGACCTGTTCGAGTCGTTCGTGGGCAAAAAAGACCATAGGATCGGGCCATGGTAGCGGCTCGGCTTGTCGAAAAATATTTTTTATCATGCGCGCCGTGAGAGCCGTTTCGGGAATTCTGGGAAGCGCAGTGCTTGCCGCCTGCGCGCACGGCGCGAGTTTTTCACCGCTGCCTACCGGCTTCGCGGCGGCTGCGGCGGACCTGAACGCCGGCAAGTTCAAGTCGCTGTATAGCTTTAAGAGCATTCCGGACGGGATGTCGCCGGCGGCCGGCATGACGTTGTTGGGCGGCACGCTCTACGGCACCACGCAAGTCGGCGGTCAAGCCGATAGTGGAACCGTTTTCACTACCAGCACGACCGGCGAAGAGCGCGTGCTGTACAGTTTCGGAACGGGCGGCGGCCCGGATGGCGTTTTCCCCGCAGCCGGACTGGCGGTGTTGTCGGGAGCGTTCTACGGAACGACCCTTTCCGGCGGCGATCGCGGGTGTGGAACCGTTTTCAAGATCGGTAAATCGGGGAACGAGCGCGTGCTCTACAGCTTCAAAAGCGGTAACGACGGCGCGAATCCGTCGGCGGCGCTGTCGGTCGACCACGGCGCGCTCTACGGCACGACGCAAAGCGGCGGTAACGGAAACTGCGTTCAAGGCTGCGGTACCGTTTTCGAAGTAACGACCGCCGGCAAGGAGCACGTGGTATACGCCTTCAAAGGCGGGAACGACGGAATGGCTCCGGTGGCAAGGTTGATCGTCGTGAACTCCACGCTGTATGGTACGACGGCGAGCGGCGGCAAGAACGGCGTCGGCACGATTTTCAAGACGAGCGTAGCGGGCAAAGAGCAGCTGCTTCACTCGTTCGGCGCCGGCAGCGACGGTGCCAAACCGGAAGCCGGGTTCGTCCAAGCCGGCGGAAAGCTGTACGGCACGACGAACGGCGGCGGCAAGAACTTCGCCGGCACCGTTTTCGTGACGACCACCGCGGGCAGCGAGAGGGTGCTTTACAGCTTCAAGGGTGGCGCGGACGGAGCGAATCCCGAGGCGAACTTGATCGACCTCAACGGTCAACTTTACGGTACCACGGCCGTCGGCGGAGCGCCGGACCTTGGGACCGTTTTTGCCATAAACACGTCGGGTAGCGAGCACGTGCTCCACGCATTCAGAACGACGTCCGAGGGTTCGGATCCGAGGGCTCCGCTAGCGGCGGTTAACGGAGCGCTCTACGGAACCACTTCACTTGGCGGTGCGAACGGCGTGGGAACGATCTTTAAAGTTTCGCCCTAAGAACCCACCGTGCTATCGAAGACGCGTGCGCCGCCTCGTATACGCTTATTGACCCGCTCGGACTGAAGTACGCGCGCCAGGCGATCGCGCGAATGGCTTAAGGGGGTTCTGCGGGTCCCGAAGTATATATCAATTGTATTGATATTATGGCTATCTGCTGATACTATATGGCGGTATGGCGAAGATCTCGATGGTTGTTCCCGATGATGACTTGGCGCTGATCGATGCAGTTGCCGAGCCGAATCGCTCGGCATTCATGCTGGCGGCTGCCAAGCAAGCGGCGCTACTCCGGCACCGCGAGCGGCTCGACGTGGAAATCGCCAGTTGCTTGGCGGAAACTGCCGACGAGGATCGGGCCTTGGCGGCGGAATTTGCCGGGGTTGCCGGCGACGGTCTTTGAGGCGCGGCGAAGTCTACCAGTTCAATCTGGACCCAACCATCGGCAGCGAAATCAAGAAGTCCCGGCCGTGTGTCATCGTGATGCATGACGCCGGTGGCCGTTCGCCGGTCACGATCGTCTGCCCGATTACCGATGCCGATGGTCGTACGGGCAACCTGCTTAACCCGTTGTTACCATCTGGTCAGGGCGGGGTGATCAAAGACAGTCGCATCGCCGTGCACCAAATCCGCACCTTGGACAAGCGCCGAGCCGTCGGTGCTAAGCTCGGTGATGTGCCGCCGGCCGTCATGGATCTCGTTGATCGCGGCTTACGAGCTGCGTTAGCACTTGACACTACGGCGGGATCTTAAACACAGTTCCGATATTCGCGTGGCCCCCGTGGAAGGTCGTACCGTAGAGCGTGCCGTTGATGTTGACGAGACCCGCGAGTGGTGTGTTGCCGTCGCTGCCACCTCTAAAGGTGTAGAGCACGCGTTCGCTGCCGGCTTTGGTGACGAAAAAGATCGTGCGGACGCTCCGTCGCGCTTACCGCTGAAGGTGTATACGGAACCACTTCACTTGGCGGCGCGAACGGCGTGGGAACGATCTTTAAAGTTTCGCCGTAGCGCACCCTAGAGACGACGCCGTAGACGCTTATCGACCCGCTCGGACGAGATCGGCGACGAGTGCTTTCGCCTTCGAGGCGGGTACCCCGAGCTTTTCGAGGGTCGGAACGTCTTTCAGAGTTCCGGCAGTTTGGCGCACGATGACCCAGCTGCCCGAGGTCTTCTTCGCTAAGGCCTCGCCAGCGGGATGGCCGCCGACCGCTTTCCAGTAGGCAATGGCGAAGTTCCCTTCAGCGACCATGCCGACGTCGAGGTCCTCCACTTTAAGACTCTGCTGCACTAACTCCGTTACGGCAACGGCATCTTTTTCGGGCAGGATCTCGGCCTTGGCAAGAATCGGAAGCAGCGTTGCCGAGACGGCAACGGCGATTGCGAGGTTTTTCATCCACATAGCCAAGCGCCTTTTTGCGAAAAACCTACCGCCGCCTTGCGCCCTACTTCGAGCAGGAAAGGCGGCTAGCGCTTTCTAAGGGGGCGGGCATGGTACTGAGGCAAGCTCTTGCAGCTGGTTTGCTGTTTGCGTTCGCGGCGGCGCCGGCGAGCGTGATGGCGCAACAAAAGCGCGTTCCGGATAGCGACGTCGCGACGAATTCCGGCAGTCCGATGGCGATTTCCGGGGTCGTCCTGAGCCCGAATGTGAAGCAACAGTCGTTACGAGTCTGCTTTTCGTTGACGAACCTCACGGCACAAAACGTTTCGTCTGCAAAGTTTCACTTTGCGCTGCTCGACCAGTTCGGGCAAGAGGTCCTTGGCGCGAATCTCACGCGTAACGCCGCCGGGAATGGATTCGCGCCCGGACGAACCGTCAACCCGCCGGATATAACGGCGGCCGGATATAGCGACACGAACGACGGCTCGCAATCATGCTGGCTCGTTGCAGTGACGAATCCGGCGGCGCTGCAGAGCGTTAACGGCGAACAAATTTCAAAAATGTCACTAAACGTCGTCGCGATGACGTACGCCGACGGTTCGGTTTGGACGCAAGGCGAGAAGTTTGCGCGCGCGTTCAATGCCGATGGCTCAGCTTTCGTTTTCACGCCCGAGCAGTTTCAAACCTCGTGGAGCACCGAAGCCGACACGGCGCCGATTGCCGTAACGGACGCGAGCCTTGAGAGTCTCGCAAGTTCGGACAATAAGGGCCAGATGCAGCAGTGCGTCAGCTTTCGAAACGTCACGAATAAGGTGGCGACCGCCGTTAAGTTCGCATACATTTTTACCGATGCCGGCGGCGCGGCTTTGCCGAACTCGCTCAACTGGCACAACACGTTCGCCGGTAAGTTCACCCAGCCGATCCTGATCGAGAATAAGTGTTGGGCCGCGACGTTACCGCCCGTCAGCGTGGTGCGACGGATGCGCCACGAAGTCGTACAGGTTTCGAGCGTCTCATTTATCGATGGATCGCAGTGGACGCGCGGAGCAGGCTGGGTGAAGGCGTTCAACGATGCCGGCAACGCCTTAAGCGAGCCGCAAACAATTGCGGCGGGCAGTATCTCCAACGTCGTATCGCCCCCCAACGCCCAGTCGGCCGATTCGCTTGCCGGCACCGTGGGGCCGACGGGCCAGCGGTTCGGAGAGATTGCGTGGGTGAAAGGTTCGATCTCCGCGTTCGGCGTTGCCGACGATCAAGCGACGCCATTCGATGCGCAGTTTGCGGCCATGTCCGCCTGTAAGACGCGCGCGGGCGCCAGCGGCGGAAGCTGCCAGCTGATGCTCAACGGGCAAGCTTTGAACTCGCCGGCCACGCGCTGCGTGATCCTCCTGTTCGACGGCGCCCACTACGCCGTGGGGCGAGGCACCTCACAAGAGGCAGCCGACCGCGACGGAATCAACCGGCTCACGTCTTCGGGCGGCTCGGTCGATTCGGCGCGCACGATCGTTAAGGCATGCAACGCACAATAGTCGCTTGTCGTACACGTCTGGTGGACTAACGTCGTCTCGCTCCTTTTTTTACCCACCCGATAAACTGCTCCTCGGACATACTCCCATCGGCCACTTGGAGATACACGTCAACGAGTTGAGAATCTTCAACCGGAAATTCGAAGCCATTGTCCTCCAGAAAAGTTTCGAGCAACACGGCCCCCACTCGTTTGTTGCCATCTATGAATGGATGATCTCGGATGATTCCAAGTGCGTAGAATGCGGCGATTTCACAAGCGTCGGCGTTTGAATAGATGGCTGCATTTCGCGGACGGGTGAGTGCAGATGCCAAGAGGCCCGCATCGCGAACTCCGGATGTCCCTCCATGTTCCGCTATCTGAGCCTCATGAACCGTCAGGACTAGATCGAGCTCGATCCAGTTGAAGTTATTTTGCGAGTTCACGTAGTACGGCGCGACGCTTCTTCATAATCCTCTCTGCGATGCTCATCTGACGTTCGAAATCCGGGTTGTATGGCGTGACCCGAACGCCATCGGGCGCCTCGGTTAGAAAAACGACGTCCCCAGCATCGACGTGCATACGTGCGAGCAACTCCCGAGGGAATACCGCGCCAACCGAGTTTCCGATCTTTATAAGCCTAAGCGTGGTCATGAGCTCCGACCCTTCATTTCAATCGTGTTATAACAGATGTTGGTACATTACCACATCGTATAATGCCCTTACAAGTCCCTTTTAGGCAGGATTTACGCTGTCGTACAACCTCACCTCACGCCCACGATCGAGCGAGAGCGAATACAAACATTCGCTCGTCTGGACCGCAAGTGCGCTGGAAGAAACGGCGGGCGGCGAGATCGCCGACGTTCGTGACCACCCCGTCGTGATTGAGGTTTCGATCGACATTTGGCTTTTGTATGAGATAGGTAGGAAAGCTTTATGAAGCAACGAAGCACTTGGATTGCTCTTTTCCTCGCCTTCGGCGGCGGAAGCGTTCTCACGTCTTGCCAGTCGCCGCCCGCGGCGATGCCGGGCTCACCGATAGAGCCGTCGGCTACGGGACTCGCCGCCGCTCGGGGCTCTTCGCTCGGCTCAACAATGCGGGGAACGTTGCTCTACGTTGCGACCGGCGATAACGTTTATATCCTTTCGTACCCGCACGGTAAGCTAATATCGAGCCTCGGAATTCCGGGTTACAATTTGTGGTCGGACGCGAAAAGGGGACGTTTTCGTCCCCACAACTGGGTATCGGATCGCGGAGTACTCGCACGATGGTACGTTGATACACAGAGTTTAGCGGACGCCGACACGCCGCTGGCTTGCGCCGTAGACCCCACGACCGGAAATTTGGCGGTCACGAATGAGGGCTCGGGCGCCGGCGAAATCGCGATCTACCCCAACGCACAAGGGACCGCGCAAATGGTACCGGGACGCCGCGATTGCAACGTTTCGTTATGAATGCCTTACGCAGCGTCGTGCTACGCAACCGGCTTCTCACCGGCATCCGGCAATCTTAAGAGCGCTAACTGCGCTCGCCGACGGATCTCCAGCGCCGCATTGACGTCCGCATGGGCTTTCAGACCGCATCGGACGCAACAAAAGCGCCTTCTCCACCGGCTTCTCGCACAGACATATCCGCATCGCGAACACGTCTGCGACGAAAAACGTGCGTCTACCCGCACCACCACCCGAGCAGCTTCTTCCGCTTTCTCGGTGAGCATTCGGTCGAGCAGACCAAACCCCGCATCCAGCATCACCCGGTTCAACCCCGACTTAGCCCGCACGTTGACCCCTGGACACTCCGGCGTGCCCTTGGCGCTGTGCGTCATCGCGCGCAACTTCAACTGCTCCAGCCCGATCGCGTCGGCCGTATTGACGATCGCCCGAGCGGCCTTATGCGCGAAGTCGCGCCGCGCATTGGCTTCACGCTCCCGAGACCGCGCCAGCCGCAGGGTCGCCGCGATGCGCTGCGGATCTTGGCGATTGCGTACCCGCCCGGCAGCGTCGCGCTGGGTGGCCGATTCCAGCTCTCGCTGCAACCGCGCCGTGGCGGCTTTGCGCCGGTCCCCCACCGCCAGATTGCGGATCAGCCGGCCGTCGGAGCAGGCCGCCAGCACGTGCACGCCCCGATCGATCCCAACCGTCACGCCGGTTTTGGGTAGCGGGCAGACTTCGCGTTCGCATTCCATGCACGCGTACCAGCGGCCGTTACGTTCCACCAGCCACGCTCGCCCAAAGGCAGGGATGCAGCGGCCCTTGCGCAGCTTCACCCACCCGACGCCTGGAATGCGCATTCGCGTTTGGCCTTCGTCCAGACGCAATGCGCGGTCGCCGTGCGGGAAGCTCAGTTGATGCCAGCGCGCCGCCGCTTTGAAACGCGGGAACCCGGGGGCTTCGCCGCCTTTGAGCCGCCGGAAGAATGCGGCGAACGCCAGATCCAACCGGCGCAGCACCGCATCTTTGGCACTCGCGATAGACTGCGGCTATGCGCGCGTCCTCACGGCGAAGTTCCGTGAGTTCGGCGTATTGCTCGCGGCTTGCGATGCTTTTTGCGCGCAGGCGGTAGACGTCGCGCCGTTGCCGCAGCAGAGCGTTATACAACTGGCGCGTAACGTCGAGCATGAACCGCAGCGTGGACTGCTGATGCGGGGTGGGGTAGAGCCGGAGCCGCTCGACGCGTTTCATCGACGCTACGATAACGGATGCCGGTGCCATACGCCTGGCATTCATCTTCGCACAAGTTTGGGCCGTTCGATGCGACGCGCGCCGCGATGCTCTGCGCTGCATCCACACCGATCGCTTTACCTCACTGGCGGCCGGTTACGCGCCGTCCATGGCGCTTCAACGGTCTATGCGGATACGATCGGCACGGAAATCTCTACGTCGATGGCATGGGCAGTACGGGAATCCTGGCGGAGCTTCGCAAAGGCCGCAGCACCTTCAAAAATTACCGTCTCGGCAGCAAGTTCGATCCGTTCGGCAGCGTCCAATGGGACGGCCAGTATGTGACGCTTTCCAATCTAACGGCGCACGCCGTCTACCGGCTGACCCTCGACGACTCTCTTAAGGTAGTCGGTACGACGCGCGTTCGCGGCTGGTACGATGCCTACTCCGGCCACTGGCCGTACGTGCAGACGTGGATAAAAGGAGCGACGTTTATCGCGCAATCGAGCATGCGAGCGCAGATTGGTCTTTGGCGTTATCCAACGGGTGGGCGCCCGCGCGAAGTTCTTAATCTTTTAAAAGCGGCAACGTCAATATATACGGCCTCGCACTCAGCCGCGCTCATTGACGCAGGGGGGGTATTGGTCGGGCTGACAAGATTCGAACTTGCGACCTCTTGACCCCCAGTCAAGCGCGCTAACCAAACTGCGCCACAGCCCGATGGAGCGTGGAACGCGGCGTTCCACGGCCCGAGATTGTTGGAAGGAGCGCCGGTTCTTTCCTGTTGGCGCGGGCCGATCTAACGAAGGGCGGCCTTCTTGGGCGGCGTTTTTGCCTTCTTGGCACCGCCCAGGCGTAGGCCGCCGACGGCTTCCTTGAGCGACTTGCCGGCGACGAACGCGGGCACTTTTCGGGCGGCGATTTTGATTTTCTCGCCGGTTTTTGGATTGCGTCCTTCGCGCGCCTTGCGCGCGCGCACGACGAAGCTTCCAAAGGGAGTCAGTGCGACGCGATCGCCCTTCTTTAGCGCGGCCTCGATCTCGTCGAACATTAAATCAACGATGTGACCCGCTTGGCGTTTCGTGAGTTCCGCCTGGTCGGCAACGGCATCGATCAAATCGGCTTTCGTCAACTGCGATCTCCTAGAGGCGGCATGAGAGCTCCCCCGAACGGCTGACCGCCTGCGAAAGGACTATACCCTGGTCGATTGGCCGCTCCTCCCGCAACTATGCGCGCTCGAAGCTATTTTTCGACCATCTCCACCAGCGCGCGCAATGCCAGCGCGTAGCCGGGAGCGCCGAAACCGGCGATGGTTCCCCGAGCGGCCCGCGCGGTCACGCTCGTGCGGCGAAATGACTCCCGTCCCGTGACGTTCGACAGGTGCACCTCGACGACCGGGATGCCGATCGCGGCGACCGCATCGCCGATGGCGTAGGAGTAGTGGGCGTAGGCGCCCGGGTTTATGACGACGGCGTCATATTGCGTTCGCGCGGCGTGAAGCGCATCGATAATGGCGCCTTCGCCGTTGAGCTGTTCGCAGCGAACCTCGATGCCGAGATCTTTCGCGGTGGTCGCAATCAGATCGTTGACGTCGGCGAGAGTTTGCGTTCCGTAGATCTCGGGCTCGCGATCGCCCAGCAAGTTCAGATTGGGACCGTGCAAGACTAAAACGTGCATCGCCTCCATTTCTTGGAGGAAAAGCGCAAGCCTTCGAGCAGAGTCGCGCTCATGCGCGATCTTCTGCTTAGCGCGACGGCCGTCGACTCGGGAATTGCGATTTACGCGGCGGTCACCACGGACTTAGTCGCCGAGATTGCGCGCCGCCACGACCTTTCGCCGACGGCGACGGCCGCGGTCGGGAGGTTGGCGACCGGCGCGGTGCTCCTGGGCGCCAATCTCAAAGGGCGCGAGCGCATATCGCTGCAGATTAGCGGCGACGGGCCGATTCGGGCGCTGACGGCCGACGCCTGGCTGCTCGACGACGCCACGATCGGCGTCCGCGGATACGCGCACAACGGCCAAGTCGACGTGCCGCTCAGCCCGCGCGGCAAATTCGACGTCGCCGGGGCGATCGGCGACGGCGTGCTGCAGGTAACGAAATCGCACGAAGTCGGTCAGCCGTACGCCGGGGTCGTGCCGCTGCATTCGGGCGAAATCGCCGAGGACGTGGCCGCGTACCTGCTGCAGTCGGAGCAAATTCCCAGCGTCGTCGCGCTCGGGGTGCTGGCCAATCCAGACGGTATCGTCGCCGCCGGCGGGATCATCGCGCAGGTGCTGCCCGGCGCTGACGAAGCGGCCACCGAGCGGCTCGAACG
>DATCGB010000174.1:0-3104 GCA_036509155.1 Candidatus Tumulicola sp.
GCAGCCTGCGATAGTCGCCCGACCGAAAACGCACGGCGCGACCGCCGATACGCTCGAACCCCGGCATCAGTTCGATAAACTCCGCGTTCTCGACCTTGACGGTTTCGATGAGGAGCTCGAGCGGCGGATCGAAAAGAAAGGGTTTCGCGCGGTCGATTCGTTTGACGGCCTCGCACGCACCCGCGCGGATGGCGTCCTGCGCGGCTTGCGGCGTCAGCGAGTTGATGGCCGAAAACCCGATCGCGTCTTTGACCGTCACCCCGACCGCCCACGGCATCGCGCGGGTCGCCGCTTCGACCGTCGTGCGGTCGCCGGAGATCAACGCCACCGGGACGCCGAAGCTTCCGGCCAGCCCGGCGACGAGCAGCGCTTCGCTGCAGGGCGTGCCGTTAACCGAGACCGCGTACAGGGTCTCGGGACTGAACGTATGCGAAAGCGTGGCCGCATCGCCAGCCTGGGCGTGGTAGCCGGTGAAGAAGGCGGCCGCAAAACTCTCGTCGAGACCCTGGCCCATCGACCATGGTTTGCCGGTGCCGGAAATGACGCGCAGCCCATCGTCGTCGGGCAAATCGCTCCACACGAGATTGCTCATGTTCCAGTGCGAATCGTTGACCAGCACCTCGCCGACCCCCGCCTCACGCGCACCTTCAATCGCCGCCCGCACCTCGCGCGTCATGTAGCGCCGGTAGGTCGGATATTCGTAGGGATCGCTCGGATCGCACTGTTTCCACGAGGAAACCCCGGCGGTGCCCTCCATGTCGCACGAAATGTAGAGTTTCATTGCGACGTCGTCTGGCGAAGGGCGTCGCGCGCTTCCGAGAGCCCGGCCTGGGCGGCGACGTTGTGCGGATTGGCGCGCAACGCGCGACGGTAGAGCGGAATCGCGTCGGCAAAGCGGTTTGCCGCCAGGTACATGTCGCCGAGCTGGGTGATCGCAACGTCGTCGTTGGGATGCGCGACGATACGTTCGCGCAACGTTTTGAGCTGCGCCACGACCGCAGCCGGAGGTCCGCCTTCGACGTTGGCTTGCGCGCCGGGCTGCTGCTGGGCGGCAGCCGGCGTTCCCGGCTTAGCGGCTTTGCCAAAGACCGAGCCTGTGACGCCGAAGCCCGCGGCGACCAAATACGCCATCGTCGCGAGAAAGAGGATCGCGATGACGCCGAAGATCGGAAGGTAAATGCCCGGCGGCAGGCCACGCGAAGGCGATGAAGACACGAAAGAGTCGTTTGGACACGCGGCGAAGACGCCCTTCGAGACGTACGCTAGCATGACGATACTTCCCGCCGAACCCGACCTGCAGCTGACCTTCGCTCGGTTGAACTACCAATTCTTCAACGGCGAAGTACCCGACTGCCGCATTCGGTACAACGAGCGCTTCTCGAACTCGGCCGGCCGCATCAACTACGGCGAGCGCCCGATGATGATCGAGCTGTCCCCCAAACACTTTCGCAAGTATCCCGAGGCGCTCGAGGAAACGCTGCTCCACGAAATGATTCACGCCTGGTGCTTCGCGCGGTTTCGCGACATGGGGCACGGCGCCCGGTTCAAAAAGAAACTGCGCGAATGCGGTCTCGGTTCGATCTATCACGAGCTTGGAAACGTGCGCCCGCTCACCGAATCGAGCAAACGCTACATCCTGCGCTGCGAACACTGCGCCTTCGAAGTGCTGCGCAAAAAGCGGCCGGGAAAACCGGCGAGCTGCCCGCACTGCAACAAACGTCGGTTCGATCCGCGCTATCCGCTCGGGATTTACGAAATCGTCGAGACGCGCCTGGTCGGCGATACGGTCCAGGGCCTCAAAGCCGCCGTGCGCGGGCGCTAGTCCGGAACGAACCGGTACAGTTCGAATACGTCGTCTTTGCCGAAGCCCAGCTCGCCGTAGAAGCGCATCAGGTGCGGCTCCGAATACGGCAGTTCGACGAGAATCGCCCGCGCCTCGGTCCGCTTGACAAAATCGATGCAGGCCGCCACCAGGCGCTTGCCGATGCCGCGATCGCGAAAGGCCGGCGCCACGTACAGGTCGCTGAGAAACCATTGGCGCTTGGCATACCAGGAGGAAAAGAGCGGATAAAGCTGCAGGAAGCCGGCCGCCGTATCGCCGTCGTAGGCGGCCAGTACGACCGACTCGGCGCGCTCGAGGCGTTCGCCCAGAAACCGGCGCGACGCGCCGAGGTCCGATGCCTGAGTAAAGAACGTGCGATACGCGTCGAAGAGCGGCGCGATGGCGTCGAGATCCTCGAGCGTGGCGGTGCGGACCATGGCATCCATGCGCCTGGGATGCGCCGCCACCGCCGGGAACCCTCGCTCGGCGTGCGACCTAGGTCTTGGCAGAAAATTGCTCCGGCGAGCGAAGATAAACGGCGATGACAGCTGCAAACGTTTCCCCGAACGGGGCCAAAACGCGCGTCGAGAGCGACTCGATGGGCAAAATCGACGTTCCCGCGGATCGCTACTACGGCGCGCAGTCGGCGCGCTCGCTCGTCCATTTCGACATCGGCGACGGCGTCTGGCCGCGCGACGTCATGCCCAAGGCGGTGATCGTCGCGATGGCTCGCCTCAAAAAAGCGGCGGCACTCGTCAATCGCGATCTGGGAAAGCTCGAACCGGAGAAGGCCGCGTTGATCGTCAAGGCGGCCGATGAAGTTATCGCAGGAAAGCTGGACGAGCATTTTCCGTTGCGCGTTTGGCAGACCGGATCCGGCACGCAAACGAACATGAACGTCAACGAGGTGATCTCCAACCGCGCCTCCCAGCTTGCCGGCACGCCGCTCGGCAGCAAGACGCCGATCCATCCCAACGACCACGTCAACATGTCGCAGTCGACCAACGACAGCTTCCCCTCCGCGATGTGCATCGCGGCAGCCCTCGGCGTCACCCGCCGGCTGGTCCCGGCGGTGCGCGCGCTGCACGACGTGATCGCGGCGCAGGCGGCCGAATGGGCGGACATCGTCAAGATCGGCCGCACCCACATGCAGGACGCGACGCCGATCACGCTCGGGCAGGAGTGGTCCGGCTATGCCGGGATGCTGGCGGACGACCTCGAGCGGACCGACGATGCGCTCAAGGGCGTGTTTCGACTGGCGCTCGGCGGCACCGCGGTCGGC
>DATCGB010000175.1:0-2663 GCA_036509155.1 Candidatus Tumulicola sp.
GCTCGTGCCCGCGCGAATTTTGGAGGGTCGAGCCCAAACCCGCCCGGAGGCCCTTCATGAAGCGAGCCGCGCTCGCCAGAGCCGTCGCGATTTTCCGAGGGTTATGCGCTTGCGCCGCGATGCTCGCGGGATGCGCGAGAGCGGGGCATCCGCCCGGGCATGCGGGTGCGCTCGTCATCGCGATCCCCCAAGAGCCTGCTTCGCTGAACCCGCTGTACCTCGAAGGGATCCTTAGCTACACGATCGGCGAATTGGGCTACTCGTACCTCACAAAATACGATTCTCGCGGGAGCGTCGTGCCCGACCTGGCAGCGGTTCCGACGCTCGAAAACGGCGGAATATCGGCCGGCGGCATGCGCGTCACGTATCGTTTACGCCATCACCTAACCTGGCAAGACGGCGCGCCGCTCACGTCACGCGACGTTCGGTTCAGCTATCGCGCGATTATGAACCCCTCCAATGCGATTTCGTCGCGTTACGGTTACGACCAAGTCGCCTCGGTCGAAACGCCCGATGCGTACACGGCGGTCGTCATTCTCAAGCATCCGTATTCACCGATCGTCTCCTATTTTTTTGGCGGCGACAGCAACTACCCGATCTTGCCCGCCCACCTGCTCGCGCGGTATGCGAACCTCAACCGGGTCGCGTACGACGCCGCGCCGATCGGCTCGGGCCCCTACCGTTTGTCCCGCTGGGTTCGCGGCGATCGGGTAAACCTAGAAGCGAACCAGCGCTACTACGCCGGGAAACCGGCAATCGCGCGCATCGATCTTCGGTTCGTCCGCGACTCGTCAACGACGATCGATCAACTGCTGACCGGCGAGGTCGACGCGACGTTTTTCGCCGACGTCTCGAGAATCGCAACGCTGCGTACGATCCCGAATCATCGAGTCGTCGTAACGCCCGTGCCGTACTTCTACGCGATGCCCTTTAACGTCACGGATCCGGTTGTGAAGGACCCCACCGTGCGCCGCGCGTTTGCGCTGGCGATCGACCGGCACGCACTCGTCGACAAAGTCACGCACGGCCTGTACGACGCCGATACGGGAATGCGCGGTCTATTCACGTGGGCGTTCGACCCGCGCGCGGGCAGCGTTCCGTACGACCCGCAGCGCGCGCGAGCGCTACTCGTGCGCGACGGGTGGATCGACGGCCCGGGGGAAACGCGCGTAAAGCGCGGGCGCCGGCTGGAGCTTCAGTTGGCATTCTTCGCCGGGTCCGACATCGAAGAGGAGTTCGTGCCGCTGATCGTCGAGCAAGAACGCGCAGTCGGCATCCGCGTGACGACCAAACGCTACAGCCGCGAGGAGTTTCTCGCGCTCGGCGGTCCGCTCAATCAGGGCCGGTATCAGGTGGCGTTGTATTCCTATCAGTCGAGCTACGATCCCGATGCGTCGTGGCTCCTGTCGTGCGCCCAGCGCGGCCCGAACGGTTTCAACGACGCGCGCTACTGCAGTCCGGCCGTCGACCGCGCATTACGGCGCGCGGCGACTTCGTTCGATCGCGCGACTCGCAAGCGCGCCTACGGCGTGGTGCAGCGGCAGTTGCTCGTCGACCTGCCGTACGACTTCCTGTGCCAGGTCAGCGAAATCGACGTCTTACCGAGCGGCTTGAAAGGATACGATCCGCCGCTGCTCTCGCCGTACGCCTCGGTCGCACGATGGCGTTTGTGACCGACGGGTCGGCCTGGTTGGTTACTGGCGGTTGCGCTCGCGCGAAAGGTCGCCGGCGACGTCGCGATAGAGCGAACGAGTAGCGGTTGCCAAGAGTTCGGCGACGCGGAAAAGCGCGTCTCCCGAGATCGTAATGCCCTGCCATTTGACGCCCTCGTGCCGGTGCACGAGCGTATAGGAATCGTTGCCGACGTCGTAAATCGCAAACTCGTTCGATTCGGCAACGAGCCGATCGTCGCCGAAGGCGGTTCGATCGATGCTCTCGACAAGCTTCATAGAATCGTTTCTCCCTTATTCTTCGAGCGAAGCGTCCGGCGGCGAATCGCTCGCCGTGGGCGACGGTTCGGCGTGCAGCGGTCCTTCACTGCCCGCGCCGCGGCGGCTTCCGGGCAACGTCCCGATGCCGGAGGCCGCTCGGATGGCGTTTACGTCCTTGATCACCGCGCTCAAAAGCGGATTTTCCGACGGGCAATCCAGGTCGGGAGACTTCCATTCGTGCCAGCTTACGTGCGTGGTCGTGCCGAACGACGCGCTTTTCATGCACGGCGAACCGGCAACCTTCGCGGCGCGCGCGGCTTTAAGATCGGCGAAGAAGCGCGTGGTTACGCCGGCGGCCATTGCGAATTTTTTTGGCGGAGCGGCAGCCGCCCCGCGCCACGCCTGCAACGCCACCGTGCCGGTGCCGTCCGACCAGACTTCAATCTTATAACCGGCCGTGTTGGTCGAACCCGAGTCGACGATGACGGCGCTATCGCGCGTCGGCGAGGCGGCGCAGCCGTTATTCATCGTCAAAACCATCGCGACCGAAAAGCAGGCAACGATACTCGCGGCACGATCGAACGCCGCCACAATCTAAAACGCAGCCAGCCCGTTAGGCGAGCCCAAGCCCGTCGGCCCGTCGTAGCCTTTGCGGGCGTTGCAAATGTACGGAACGCTCGACGCGCACGGACCGCTCAACTGCGGGAATAAATTCTTGCCAAACGTCACGTC
>DATCGB010000176.1:0-2440 GCA_036509155.1 Candidatus Tumulicola sp.
TGATCTTGGAGTCGCGGTAATGCCGTTCGACGGGGAACTCGGTGGTGTAGCCGTAGCCGCCGTGAATCTGCAGCGCTTCGGAGGCGTGCTTGCGGGCGGCGGTCGACGCGAACAGTTTGGCCTTGCTGGCCGCGACCGCGAACGGCTGGCCGGCGTCGGCCAGTGCGGCCGCGCGGTACACGAGCAGGCGCGACGCGTCCAGATCCATCGCCATCTGCGCGATTTTAAACGAAACGCCTTCGAATCCACCGATCGGTCGGCCAAAGGCGTAGCGGTCTTTCGCGAACTTCACCGATTCCTCGAGACACGCGGCCAAAATTCCGGTCGCCTGCGCGGCGATTCCGATCCGACCGGAGGTCAGCGCCGTCATCGCGTTTCCGAAACCGTCGCCTAGCGCCCCGAGCAGCGCGCCGGCCGGAATCGGTACGTCGTCGAATGCGAGATCGCACGTGTTGCTGGTATGAATTCCCAATTTTTCGGTAACTTTTTCGACCACCATGCCGGGCGTCGCACCGTCGATCAAGAACGCGCTGACACCCTTCGGGCCCGGTTCGCCGGTTCGGAACATGCCCATCAGTACGCCCGAGTAGCTGCCGTTGGTGCACCACTGCTTGCGGCCGTTGAGCGTAAAACCGCCGGCTGCCGGCTTGGCGGTCGCGCGGATGGCGGCGGCGTCCGAACCGGCATCCGGTTCGGTCAGTGCGAAGCCGGCGATCGTATCTTCACTCGCGAGCTTGGGCAGCCAGCGCCGCTTCTGTTCCTCGCTGCCCAAGTTGAGAATCGCCGAGCAGATCATCGAGTGAACCGAAACGGTGACCGCCGTGCCGGCATCGACGCGCGCCAGCTCTTCCACCGCCAGCGCGTACGAGACGTAATCCGCCCCAACGCCGCCGTACTGCTCGGGAATGATGATGCCCATGATGCCGGCGTCGTTGAGCTTGGCGTACAACTCGCGTGGGAAGGTGTGGTCGCGATCCCAGCGGGCGATCGACGGCGCGATCTCGCGCTGCGCGATTTCGGCGGCCAACGCGCCGATTTGGCGCTGCTCGTCGGTCAGCTCGAACTGCGCGCCGGCCGGAGCGATCATGCGTAGGTGTAGAACCCGCGGCCGCTCTTCTTACCGAACCAGCCGGCGGCCACGTACTGACGCAGCAGCGGGCACGGACGATACTTCGAATCGCCAAAGCCCGCGTGCAGTACTTCCATGATTGCCAGACACGTATCCAAGCCGATGAAGTCGGCCAGCGTCAGCGGGCCCATCGGATGGTTCATGCCCAGCTTCATCACGGTGTCGATGGCTTCGGGCGAGGCGACTCCTTCGTAGACCGCATAGATCGCCTCGTTGATCATCGGCATCAGCACCCGATTCGACACGAAGCCCGGAAAGTCGCGCACTTCGACCGGCGTTTTCCCCATCTGCGCCGCCAAGTCGCGCGTGAACTCGAAGGTTTCTTGCGAGGTGGCGATGCCGCGAATGATTTCGACCAACGCCATCACGGGCACCGGGTTCATGAAGTGCATGCCGATGACCCGGTCGGGCCGCCGCGTCGCGGCACCGAGCATGGTAATCGAGATCGACGACGTGTTGCTGGCCAAAATCGCCCGCGGAGCGCAGCGTTCGTCGAGCCTGCGAAACAACTCGAGCTTGGTCTCCAGATGCTCGCTGGCGGCCTCGATGGCGAGGTCGACGTCGAGGGCATCGAGCGCCGGCACGGCCACGATCCGGTTCAGAACGCCGGCCCGCGTTTCGACCGACATCCGCCCTTTTTCGACGCCCCGATCGAGATTTTTGGCAATCGACGCGAGCCCGCGTGCGACGAACTCGGGCGCGCGGTCGTTCAGCAGCACGTCGTGTCCGCTGGCGGCCGCGACCTGCGCGATGCCCGAGCCCATTTGGCCGGCGCCGACGACGAGGATTTTCAACGGCGCGCCGCGTTATCCACGAGCGGCGATCAACCGACCTTCACGAGCAGCGCGTCGCCCTGCCCGCCGCCCGAGCAGATCGACGCGATCCCGAAACCGCCGCCGCGCTTGCGCAACTGATTGATGACGGTGCCGACGATGCGCGCGCCCGACGCGCCGATCGGATGGCCCATCGCGACCGCTCCACCGTAGCGGTTGATCGCGCCCTCGTCCAGGCCGAGATTGCGCGCCGATGCGATCGCAACGGCGGAAAAAGCTTCGTTGATTTCCCACACCGCGATGTCGTCGCGCGACAAGCCGGTGCGGTCGAGCAGTTTCTGAGCCGCCATCGCCGGCGTCAAACAAATGTAGGGGGAGTCCCAAGCGACGGTGGCGTGGTCGACGATCGTCGCCAGCGCCGGGTATCCGTGGCGGGTCGCATAGTCGGCGTCGGCCAGGATCAGCGCGGCCGCGCCGTCGTTGACCCCGGGCGCGTTAGCCGCCGTGATCGTCCCATCTTTTTCGAGCGGGCGAAGCC
>DATCGB010000177.1:0-2146 GCA_036509155.1 Candidatus Tumulicola sp.
CCCGTCAGCCGGTCGCCATCGAGCTGTCCCTACGCGAGCAGGCGCTGCTCGAGTCGATGCGGCGTTCGACGCTGCTGCACGACAAGTCGGGCGATCACCTCGAAGAGATCACCCCCGAGCTGGCCGAGCTGGTGAGCCGGCGCATTTTCGGCGCCTTCGAGTATGCGATTGAAGTGGCGCCGGGAGCCCGCGAATCCCTGCGCTTAGCGGTCGTTTACCACAAGGACGGGACCGAGAAAAGCCGGCCCGTGCTCGAGGCGCTCCTGCAGGATCCGCGGGCCCTGCACGATACGCAGCGGTACTTTGCCGAGAAGCTCGCCGACGCGCGCTTCATGACGCCGTCCCCGGAGATCAGCCGCGGCGTAGCCTGGGCCAAGGCCAACATGCTGCGCATCGTCAAGGAGTATCCGCACGGATGGGGCTCGACCAACTCTCCGCCTTCGGACATTCTCGTATCGCGGGACACGTCGTGGTTCGTGCACGGTTTCGATTATTTTTGGCCGGAGTTTAGCCGAAATGCGCTCGAAGTGTTCAACCGCGCGATCGATCCGAGCGGGCTGATGATCGAATACATTCGTGGCGTGAGCGGATACAAAACGGCGTACGACTTGAACATCAACGACGACACGCCGCTGCACGTGATCGCGATGCTCCACCACTACAACGCGACGCTCGACGACGCCTGGGTCCGCGAACACCTTCCGTTAGTGATTCGGTTGGTCGACTACATGCTGACGCAGCGCGACGATCAGGACCTGATTTTTTGCAAGGCCAAAGGCGTCGACATGTACGGCATCTCGTCGTGGCGCAACATCATCCCGTACTACACGCTCGACGGCGCGGTCACCGAAATCAACGCCGAGGGAGTCTACGCGTTGGAAGCGGCCGCGATGCTGTGCGCGGTCGCCGACGACCACGAGCACTGGGCGCGCTACGTTACGGAAGCGCAGAAAATGCGCGCGGCGATGATGAAGCACCTCTTCAACGCCGACACCGGCGCATTCGTACTGAACTACGATCAAGATCGAAATTATCAGGACAATTTTACCGCGGACGAAATCTTTCCGGTGCTGTTCGGCGTCGCCGACGCCAAGGAACGCCGCGCAATTTTGGAGCGGCTGCACGAAGCCGACTTCATTACGCCGGTCGGACTGCGCACGATTTCGACCGCCGACGCTTGGTACTTCCCGTCGTACGGCTTCGGACTGCTCGGCGGCGTGTGGCCGGACCTGACGCTATGGTACGTGGTGGCGCTGGCGCGCAACGGCATGACCGACGCCGCCGTCGATTTTCTAGCCGCTACGTACAAGGCGATGGAGGGCGGGAGTCCGCGCAACACCGTACCCGGCGAATTTGCCGAATGGTTCGACGGCGGGTCGTTGAGCAACCGCGGCATGTACCTCTCGCCCTGGACCGGAGCGAAATACCTGTGGGCGGTGGCCGAGACGGTCGGCGGTCTGGACGGATATCGGACCACCGGCCGGCCCCATTTGGCGCCGCTGCGGCCGAAAGGCTGGGACTGGATTGCGGCCGCCCGCGTTCACTGGGGCGGAAAGCGGCGAACGTACCTGATCGACCTGCGCAACGACGTCATTTACGGCGACATGCCGGAGCTGTCGGCCGAGGAACCGTTTACTTGCATTTATGCCGGACGCGACGTGAGCGACGAAGTGACGACGTCGCCGGTCGAGGTCGGCGCCATCGCCTTCGAAGACGACCAGGGCGCGGTGCGAATTTTTCTGGGCAACGATCTCGAGCGAATGCGCAACGTGATGGTCGAATTCCGCGGCGGCACGGCCCGCGTGGACATGGCCGCCGGCGAGCTGCGCGAGGTGCACCTGATCGGAAAGCCGAGCGACCGGCGCGCCCGGGCGGCTAAACTCGACGTCGTCCCGCAGGCCGTCCGGGTATAATAGACTTTCCGTGCTCGACCCGTCCAACCGTTTCTTGACCCTCGTCCTGGCCGCCGGTTCGGCGGTACTGCTGATCGCCATTGGCGTCGGCGAGCGCATGGGCGACCGGGTTTTGGGAGAGGTTACCGGCAAAGACCTTCAATCGATCACCGCGATCGTCGCCTCGCCGTTGCCGACCCAGTCCTCAGGGCCGTTCGGACCGGACTGGAAACGTTCGGACACGATTTCCGCGG
>DATCGB010000178.1:0-2536 GCA_036509155.1 Candidatus Tumulicola sp.
ACGATCGGAACGGTCGGCGCCGCATTCGGCGATCGCACCTGGAACCTGGCCAACACGACCCCGCTGCCGCCGGAACTGCACGGCTTGCTGGCGGCGATGCGCGACGCCGGCGCGTCGGCCGTTGCGATGGAGGTCAGCTCGCATGCGCTCGCGCTCGATCGCGTCGACGACGTACGCTTTCGCGTTGCGGCGCTTACCAACGTCAGTCGCGATCATCTCGACTTTCACCTGACGGCCGAGGCCTACGCCGCAGCCAAACGCCGGCTTTTCGGGATGGCCGAAACGTGCGTGCTCAATCTCGACGACGAGTACGGCGCGCGCTGGGCGCGCGAACTGACCGCGGGCGGCGTTGCCGTGCTCGGTTACGGCGAACGCAGCCGCGACGCGCAGGTCGTACCCTCCGAGGTCGCGACCGCGCCGGACGGCAGCCGCTTTAGGCTGGACGGACGATCGTACGAAGTTCGCCTTCCCGGGCGCTTCAACGTGTCCAACGCGTTGGCCGCGATCGGCATCGCGCGGACGCTGGGCGTCGACGACGCGACGATCGCGCAAGGCCTCGCCCAGCTCGAGCGCGTTCCGGGGCGGATGGAGCGCCTGCGTGAAAACGGCCTCGACGTCGTCATCGACTACGCGCACACGCCCGACGCGCTCGAAAGCGCGTTGCAATCGCTGCGCGAAACGACCGCCGGCGGCCTCGCCGTCGTGTTCGGTTGCGGCGGCGACCGCGACCGCGGCAAACGCCCGGAAATGGGCGCGGCGGCGGCGCGCTGGGCCGACCGGCTCTACGTAACCAACGACAACCCGCGAACCGAAGATCCCACCAGCATCGCCGCCGAAATCGTGGCCGGCATGGACGGCCGTCCGCACGTGGTCGAACTCGACCGCCGCCGGGCGATCGAACGTGCGGTGTTAGAAGCGCGTGCGGGTGACGTCGTTCTCGTAGCCGGAAAAGGGCACGAAGCGTATCAAATCGTCGGAGAGGAGATTCTCGATTTCGACGACGCTGCAGTCGTGCAGCGCGCGCTGCAGCTGCGCGCGGCCGTCCGATGAGGCTGCCGATCGGGCCGGCGGTGTCGGCGACGAATGCAACCCTGCTCGACGCACAAAGCGCCCCACCCGACGTTCGCGCGAGCACCGATACGCGCACCATCCAAGAAGGCGATACGTTCGTCGCGCTACGCGGAGCGAATTTCGACGGTCACGACTACGTCGACGAAGCGGTGCGGCGCGGCGCCGCCATGCTGCTGGTCGACCGGCCCGACGCACGCGTTGCGGGGGTGGCGACGATGGTCGTTGAGGCGACCACGCCGGCCTACATGGCGCTGGCCGGTTTGGCGCGGCGGACCTTCGAAGGGCGCGTGCTGGCCGTCACCGGCAGCACGGGAAAAACCACTACCAAAGAGTTCGCGGCCCAGCTATTGGCTGGCCGGTACGGTTCGCGCGTGATCGCCACGCCGGCCAACGAAAACAACGAGATCGGCGTGAGCCGGGTGTTGTTGAACGCGTGCAACGCCGAACACGACGCGATCGTCGTCGAAATGGGCGCCCGGAATTTCGGCGACGTCGCGGCGCTGGTCGACATCGCGCGGCCGGACGTCGGAATTCTTACCAACGTCGGCGACGCGCATTTGGAAATCGTCGGTTCGCGCGAGCGGCTGGCCGAAACAAAATGGGGGCTGTTTTCGCGCGGCGCACGGGCCGTGTTGAATGCCGGCGATGCCGCGTCGCTGGCGCGCGCCGACCGGCTGACCGAATCGCCGCCGCATTGGTTCGCCGCGCGCGATGCGGGCGCCGACGCTCGCGACGTCGCCGGACGCAGCACCATCCTGTTCGGCCGGTCGCGCTTGATCGACAGCGACCGCGACGGGCGCCGCTGCGAACGCATCGTCGACGTTGCCGTCCCGGGCGCGCACAACCGGGCCAACGTCGTAGCCGCGATCGCCGGTGCGCTCGAGTTGGACGCCGGCCTCGACTCGATGGTCGACATCATCGCGCACCTGCGGCTGCCGTCGGGGCGCTTCGAATCCTTCCGCATGTCCGGCGGCTGGCGGATCATCTACGACGCGTACAATGCCAACGCTGGCGGGACGATCGCGGCCTTGGACGCGTTGGCGCACGAACGCGCCCGCCGCACGATCGCGGTGCTCGGCAGCATGGCCGAGCTGGGTGAAGAATCGGAGCGGCTGCACGAAGAAGTGGGCGCGCATGCGGCGCGACGGGCCGGCGTGCTGCTGGCCGGCGGTGAGTATGCCGACGCGATGGTCCGCGGTGCTCGTCAGGCCGGGCTTGGCGCTTCGTCGATCGTGCACGTCGGCTCGAATGCCGACGCGGCGCGCTGGCTGCGCGAAAACGCTCGCGACGGCGACGTCGTGTTGTTGAAGGGGTCGCGCAAGTACCGGCTCGAGGAAATCCTCGAGGAGCTGCACCCATGAGTTTGGCGACGCGCGGTTTGACGGTCGCCCGGCCGGAATTGCCCGCCGGCGTGGTTGCCATTCCGATTCGGACGGCGCTGGTGCGCGAAGGTGACGACTTGGTC
>DATCGB010000179.1:0-2415 GCA_036509155.1 Candidatus Tumulicola sp.
CGTGTTGCGTATTCACGGCGGACCTACCGAGACGTCCGAAGCTACGTTCGAACCGTTTTACCAAGCCGCGGCGACGCGCGGCTATCTCGTCTTCGCCCCGAACTACCGCGGCAGCAGTAACCTCGGAAACGCCTTCGAGCACGCAATCTTCAACGATGCCAGCGCCGGGCCGGGCAGCGACGTTATGGCCGGCATTGAGGCCGTCGAAAAGCTCGGCATCGTCGACGCGTCGCGGCTGGCGGTTTCCGGCTGGTCGTACGGGGGCCAACTGACGTCGTGGATGATCGGACACTATCAGGTCTGGAAGTGCGCGGTCACCGGAGCGGCCGTCAACGATCTCGTCGTCGACTACACGATCGCCGACGACATCGACGCGGACCGTCTAGCTTTTTCGAACTCGCCCTTTGTGGGCGACGAATTGATGGCGTGGCAACGGCAATCGCCGATCGCGTATTTCAAAAACATTCACACTCCGCTGCTGCTGCTCGGAAACGTCTACGACGTGCGCGTGCCGATCGTCGAACAGTACGAAATGTATCACGCGCTGCGCGATAATGGGGTCCCCGTGAAGTTCTTCGTCTACCCGAGCGCCGGCCATCTTCCGCGCGGTCCCGTCAGATTGGCCGACGCCTACGGGCGGTGGCTCGCGTGGTTCGACCGCTACCTCAAATCATGAAGGGCACGATGAGACTGCTTCTTACGCTTGCAATCGCCGCGACGGTCCTGCTTTTTGGCGAACCCGCGGCGCGCGGCGCGTCCGCCGCCTGCGCCATTACGATCTATCCACGTTACGGCACGTACGTTCGCAGCCCGCGCCTGCACGGACCGGGCTTGGTTCTGGCCGGCGGCGGGGCGCTCGATGCGCCCACGGCGATTTTCTCGTGGATGCACGACCATCTCACGGGTCCGGGGACGCGCCGCGCGGGGAACGTCGTAGTCTTGCGCGCCTCCGACGACGACCTCTACGATAAACCGTTCTCGGAACGCGGGCACTTTGCATCGGTCCAGACGATTCTGATTCCGCCCTGCGCTTCGCGTTCGCAGGTCGATCGGGCCGCACCGGTCGTCGATACGGCCGACGCCGTGTTCTTCGCGGGCGGCGATCAATCGCATTACGTCGCCTGGAAAGGCAGCGCACTGATGGCGGCCGTCAAGCGCGTGTACGCGCGCGACGGCATCGTGGGAGGCGGCAGCGCCGGCCTGGCGATTCAAGGAGCGGTTATCTACGATGCCGTCGCAGCCGATCGGTTGGATGCCGACACCCACACTCCGGACGCAGTCGCCGATCCGCTCGAGAAACGCATCAGCTTTACCACCGGACT
This sequence comes from Candidatus Tumulicola sp., assembly GCA_036509155.1. GTDB lineage: Bacteria > Vulcanimicrobiota > Vulcanimicrobiia > Vulcanimicrobiales > Vulcanimicrobiaceae > Tumulicola. The sequence goes on from DATCGB010000179.1 coordinate 1,323, forward strand.
TTTCGACTGGCCGGCGCTGGCCGACACGATCCCCGACACGCACCTCGTCGTTCGCGACCGGTTTGGAAGAATGGTCGTGTTTCTCGCCCGCATCCTGCACGAACGCCTCCTGCCGCACGCGAAAACCGTTTACGCGCTTGGCGTCGACCAGGCCAGCGCCGTCGTGGTAGGACCCGACGGCGCCGCGACCGTTTTCAACGGTCCCGGCGGGCGGGGCGCCTATCTCGTACGCGCGAGTCGCGATCCGCATCTCGAGCCGGGCCAACCGATTCGCTATACCGTCGAGACGTCGCACGTCGGGCGCAACGGCGAACGATTCGACCTGCTCCACAAGACGACCCATTCGGCGTGGAATTCGCTGACGGTCGACGGCTCGCGCAAACCGGTTTACAGCAAAGATCCCTACCAGCCGTGAACCGCCTTCTCGCCCTCGGGCTGATCCTCGCGAGTGTGACCGCCTGTTCGCGCGCGGGTCAGACTACTCGTGCTCCGACGACGTCCTTGACCCTGGCTCAGCAACGGGAGCCCATGTCGCTCAATCCGGCGCTCGAAAACGGGACCTCCTCTACGGAACTCGGCTTGCTGCTGTTCCAGTATTTGGTGAAGTTCGACGATCGAGGACGGCTGATCGGCGACGCGGCTACCAGCGTGCCTACGCCGGCCAACGGCGGCGTCAGCCCGGACGGTTTGACGATCTCGTATCACCTACGGAGGGGCTTGCGCTTCGCCGACGGCACGCCCCTGACCGCGCGCGACTGCGTATGGTCGATCCAGGCCGTGCAAAATCCGGCCAACAACGTCCAATCTCGGTACGGGTACGACCGCATCGACCGCGCCGAAGCGCCGAACGCTACTACGCTGGTGCTCCACTTACGCGAGCCCTTCGCGCCGCTGATCACGCTCGTCCTCGCACCGCAAGGGTTTCCGATTCTCCCCGAACACTTGCTCGCAAAACAGGCGAATTTCAATCACGTCGCGTTCGACGCACTCCCGGTCGGTTCGGGGCCGTACGTGGTGACGCGCTGGGATCGCGGAGATCGGCTCGAGATGCGCGCGAATCCCTATTATTGGCAGGGCAAGCCGGCCATCGAGC
>DATCGB010000180.1:0-3975 GCA_036509155.1 Candidatus Tumulicola sp.
CGCGCCGCGGACGATCGCCATCTCGTTCGGATCGTGCAGACGCGCGCCCGCCATGGCGCTGCGTTGGGCGTTGACTTCGGCGCGCTGCGCCGTCGAGAGCGCCGCACCGGCCATCCGCTTATCGAGTCGTGCGTCGAACGCCACGCTGAGCGCGGCGCCCAGAACGGCGATCGCGAGCAGCCCGGCGATGCGCGACACGGCGTTGTTGATTCCCGAAGCGAGCCCGACGTTGTGCTCGGGCACCGAATCCATCATGGTCGTCGTCAGCGGAGCTACCGTGAAACCCATGCCGATGCCGACCAGCAGGACGGCCGGGAAAACGCCGGTCCAGTAGTGCAGGTCCGGTAGAAACGCGAAGGCGGCGAATCCGAGCGCGGTCACGGCCGGCCCGGTAACCAGCATTGCACGGCGCCCCACGCGATAGACCAGGGCTCCCGAATATCGCGATAGGACGACGAGCAGCGCGAGAAACGGCAGCATCGCGAACCCGGTGACCGTCGCGCTGTATCCGTTGACTTGAATCATGACGAACGGAAGGAAGAAGAACAAACCGCCGAGCGATCCGTAGAGCAGAAACGTCATGATGTTGATGCCGCTGAACGCGCGATTGGCAAACAGCCCGAACGGGAGAATCGGATTCACGATTTTCCGCTCGATCGCAACGAAGATCCCCAGGGCCAGCCCGCCGCCCGCCAGCGTGAGGATGGCCTGTGCGGTCCAGCCGTCCAGCCCGCTGACCACGAACGCGTACACGATCGCGCCCAAGCCGATCGTAATCAGCAGCGAACCTACGAGGTCGATCGGTCCGCTCGCGGTTTCGTCGCGGCTCTCGCGCATATGGCGCAGCGCGATCGCGAGCACCGCCACGGCGATCGGAATGTTGATGAAGAAAATCCAGCGCCAGCCGAGGTGGTCGACGATCGTGCCCCCGGCGACCGGTCCGATCGCGCCGGCGACGGCCGTGAGGCCCGACCACGTTCCAATCGCGCGGCCGCGGTCCGCGCCTTCGAAGGACGCCCCAATTAAGGCCAAGCTGGCCGGCGCAAGCATCGTGCCGCCCGCCCCCTGCAGCACGCGAGCGGCGATCAAGGCGGGCATCGACGGCGCGAGGCCGCAGAGAATCGATCCGAACGCGAAGACCACCACGCCGATGACGAACAGCCGCTTGCGTCCGTAGCGGTCGCCGAGCGCGCCGCACAGCAGCATGAGGGCGCCCAGCACGAGCGTGTACCCCTCGATGACCCACTGCGCGTCGAACGTCGTTGCCCGGAATCCGACTTGGATGATCGGCAGCGCGATCGAAACGACGGTGCTGTCGATGAAGACCAGGCTCGAGCCAAGGACCGTCGCCGCGACGATCCAGTTGCCCGACACCCGGTCGACGCGCCCTTCCATCGCCCGCGCTTTCCGCCGCCCGAGCGAAGAACCTGTCGAATCATCGTCGCCGGGGCACGCCAGGGCCGGGACCGGAGCCTAGCCAACACCGCGGGATGGAACACTCACTCGTGCACCTCGCCGCGACGGCCGCTTGGGTTTTCGTGATCATCTTTATCTTCGCGCTGATCGGGGTTTACGCGACGATTCATTGGCTCGCCAACCTCATTCGCCGCGGGACGACCGCCGTCGAAAGCGGCGTCGAATCGATCGAACGTAAATTCTAGAAGAGCAGCGTTTGAAAGTCTGAGACGTGTTCGAAACCGACGCGGCGGTAGAGTGCGATCGCGCCGGTATTGAAGTCGTTTACGTACAGCGAAAGCGTCGGCGACGCCGCGTCGAGTAGCTCGTCGCAGACCGCCGACAGCGCTGCGGTCGCCAGGCCTCGTCCGCGTAGTTCGGGCGGCGTCCAGACGCCTTGCAACTGCGCCGTCTTATGGCACCAAGGCCCGACGTTGCAAAAGAAACACAGGCGCTCGCCGGACTCCCCGACCCACCAGCGATCGCTCTCGATCATCTGTCGCACGTTCGCGACGAACTCCGGCGACGCGCGCCGCGGATCGCAGGCGAGTTCTTGTTCGATCATTTGAGCCGAACTGTCGGCAACGGCGGCCCATTCGTCGAGACGAGCGTGCCGGACGCGAACTGGGCTGTCGAGGCGGCGGAGCCGGCGGCGATCGATCATCATCACGAGCTGGCGGTCGCGAACGATGCGCGGACGCGCGTGGCGGTTTTGCAGGCGATCCCAGAATCCCCGTACGGTCTCGCGCGGTCCGACGATCGTGCGCTCGCCGTGGTAGCGTACGGCCCGCTCGGCGAACGCGTCGAGCGCTTCGACGTCGGAAGCCAGTACGAGTTGTCGCCCGAAGTACGTGACCCCGCGCACGCGATTGCCGTCCATGGCAACGAAGACGTTGTTGCGGGTCGCACTCGCGCGATCGAACAGCACGAGATACGAAATGAACACGTTCTCGTACGGCGATCCCGAAAGGTATGCGAGCGCGGCCGTTTCCGTCGCCGGCGAGATGCGCTCGAGGCGCACGCGGCCTATCGGGCGGCGCCTTACGTCAACGGAACGACCAGAATGGGTTTGGTCGTCGGCTGTTTGCTCCCGCCCTCGGGCTCGACGCTGACGGCAACCGTGGAAGTCGCGCGTGCGTCGGGCGCGAGCGCGACCACCGCGACGCCGTGCGCGTCGGGCACGAAGGTGGCCGAAGGAACCATGGTTTTCCCGCCTTTGGGCAAGGTCCAGGCCTGATACACTTTTCCGCGCGGCGGCTGGGGAAGGTCGTGCATCGCGACGTAGATGCGGCTGCCGCGAGTCACCACTTCGCCGGCACCCTGCACGTAATGCTTCGCGTCCACGCCCAGAAGGTCGGAAAGCGTCATGCGTTCGTCGGCAAGCGTGGCGGCCAGCGTACGCGATTGCTGCGTCGTCCGCGCGAGTTCTTGCTGAGCCTGCCGCAGTTGACCGGTCAGCGCGACGTTCCACATCGACGAGATGATGGCAATCGCGACGCACGCCGCCGCCACCAAATAGGCGGGCCAAATCGGGTTGCGCGTGCCGGGGGCGCGCGACGGCACGGCGGCCGGCGACGTGACGGAGGCGGCCGCATTTTCGCCGCGTACCTTCGCCATGATGCGAGGTTTGAGCAGGGTGCTCGGGCAAGCGCGAGCGTCGCCGGCCGTTTCGGCCGAAAGCCCCACGGCCACCGCGGCGGGTTTGAGGCGCGCGTATTCGTCGGCGCAAATCGCACACGACTCGATGTGTTCGCGCACGCGGCGCGCATCGGCGGACGCCAGCGCACCCAGGGCGTACACGGCCACTTCGTCGAGCATGTCGTGCGGCGGCTCCCGGCGTAGGTTCATGCCGTCACCATTCCGTCCAGCGACGTACGCAGTTTTCGCAACCCGGCGCGAATGCGCGTTTTGACCGTCCCGAGCGGCGTTCCCGAACGGCGCGCGATCTCTTCGTGCGTGATGCCGCCAAAAAATCCAAGCTCGATCGGCTCGCGCTGCTCGGGCGGAAGCTCGGCGAGCGCCTTACGAACCCGCTCCGCGTCGATTCGTGCAATGGCCGTCTCCTCCATGGCTTCGTTTTCGGGCAGGGCTTCGGGAAGCTCCATCTCGTTGCGGGTGTTGCGACCGCGCATCACGTCGAGCGCGCGATTGCGCGTGACGCGCGCGATCCAGGCCGCGAAGTTACCGCCGCGATAGAGATCCGGAGAATTCCACACTTTGAGAAACACCGTCTGCGTCACGTCTTCGGCGGAAACGCCGTCGCCAAGCATGCGGAGTGCCAGCCCGTACACGAGGCGGTGATGCATGTCGTACAGCGATTCGAATGCGTCCGCGTCCCGCTCTCGAATGTGTGCCATCAGCACGTCGACATCATCGGCCACCTCCTAAGCTTCGCGTTGCGCAGGCCGTGCCCTCGGCCTCCTTCCCCAACGCAACGACGGCCGAGGCGCGGCGGATTCGTCCGGGCGCGAATCCGATCGGCTCTTCCAGGGCCCTAGGAACAGGCTCCTTACCGGCGGG
>DATCGB010000181.1:0-4528 GCA_036509155.1 Candidatus Tumulicola sp.
GGACGCCACGGACCTGATTGTTACCGCATCATCATACATGACGAGCGGACTAGATGTTTCTTCCACATACGACACGGCCGCCGGCGATCGAGTTGCGGGGCGTTCCGGGCGACCGCCGACCAAAAAAGAGCCGGCCCACGCGGGCCGGCTAACCGGGTTTGGATTGCGAAAGGGGGCTAAGGTTGTTGGGGCTGCTCCTGCGGCTGCCCTTGGCTCGCCATCGGCTTGCCGGCCGGGGTTTCGCCGAGTTTTATCGCGACCAGTTTCTTCACGCCTTGCGACCAAACGTTGACCCGAATCGTGTCGCCCGGCTTCTTAGCGCCGACGTAGCCCGCGAGCGCTTGGCGGCTGTCGAAGGTCTTCCCGTCGATCTGGAGGATCACGTCGCCGGGCTGGATGCCGGCTTGGTCGGCGGGCGATCCGGAGAAGACCTGCTGCACCGCGACGCCGCCCTTGTCGGTGTAGCCGATCTGGTTGCGAACGCCGGCGTTGAGGTCGGCCATGTAAATGCCCAAGAAGCCGGTGTCGGTCCCCTGATGGATACCCGGGTGCTTGAGCAACTCGGCAACGACGGTCTTCACCGTGTTGGACGGAATCGCGAAGCCGATGCCTTGCGCATACGCCGACTTGACGGTCGACTGGTTGATTCCGATAACCTGTCCGTCGATGTCGAGCAGCGGACCGCCGGAGTTGCCGGGATTGATCGGCGCCGAGGTCTGGAGCAGCCCCTTGAAGTCGATCACGGTCCCGTTTTCGGTCGGGATCGGCTCGGACCGACGGAACGCCGAGACGACGCCGACCGTAACGGTCTGCTGGAGCTCGAGCGGCTCGCCGATCGCGATCGCCCACTGGCCGGCTTCGAGTTTGTCCGAATCGGCGAGTTGGAGCGGTGGCGGAAGTTTCTTATAGCTGTCGACCTTGATGAGCGCCGTGTCGGCCCCCACGTTGGCCGCGACCACGTGTGCGGGCACGTGATCGCCGTTCGCAAACACGGCCGTGAGCTTCGTAATGTGGCCGCCGGAAGGGGGCGTAACCACGTGAGCGTTGGTCACGATGTCGCCCTGCGTGTCGATCACGAAGCCCGAGCCCGAGGCCTGGCCGTGATAGGCGCGGGTCGTGCCGGGTCCCTGCTGACCGAAGAACTGCTGAAAGAACGGATCGGCCGGAACGTACTGCTGGCCGTTAATGTCTTCGACGATGGCGACGACCGACGATTTCGTCCGTTTGACGGCGCTGACGATGCGATCTTGGTCGCTCACGCCGTTGAGCGGTACGGCGGCGACCGCCGGCGGCGTACGGTCGGGACCGGCCGCCCCGCCGAAGTGAGACGTCGCGTAGAGCATCATGAGAAAACTGCCGACGACGGCTCCGACGAGACCGACGATAAGGGTGGGAAGGAAGCGTTTGTTCACCATTCTCCAAACCATAAATTCTGTCGAGTGATCTAGATCTAGGCTTATCTACCCAAGTAACGTCAAAAAGTCGCAAAATGTGGCCGCCAGCCTGCAGGGCATCAGGAAGCGGCTCCCGCCGGTTGGATGACTTCGTCGGAGACGACCAGTCCGTCCAGCAGGCGGATTACCCGGGCGGCGTGTTTGGCGATGTTCTCGTCGTGGGTCACCATGATGATCGTGCGGCCGCTTTGGTGGAGTTTGGCGAACAGCGTCATGATGTCGTCGCTGGTCCGCGAGTCCAGGTTTCCGGTAGGCTCGTCGGCCAGCAGGACGGCCGGGTCGTTGATCAGCGCGCGCGCGATGGCGACCCGTTGCTGCTGGCCGCCCGAAAGCTGGCTGGGCTGGTGGCGCCCTCGATCGCCGATGCCGACCTCCTCGAGGGCGCGCTGCGCGCGCTGCATGCGCCGTTTGGCCGGGACGCCGGCGTAAAACAACGGAAGCGCGACGTTCTTGAGCGCGTCGGTACGCGCCAGCAGGTTGAATCCTTGAAAGATGAACCCGAGCTTGCGCAAGCGGATTTCGGCCAGCGCGTTGTCGTCGAGTTGGGAAACGTCGACTCCATCGAGGACGTACGTGCCGGAAGTCGGCCGGTCGAGACAGCCGATCAGGTTCATGAGCGTCGATTTGCCCGAACCCGACGGGCCCATGATCGCGACGTATTCGCCGGGCGCCACCGTGAAGGTGATGCCGTGCAGCACCGGGACTTTCAGCGGACCGTTCTCGTAGGTCTTGCGAATGTCGCGCAGGTCGATCGCCCGCGCCGCGTCACTCATATCGCAGCGCCTCGATCGGGTCTAAGCTCGCGGCGCGGAACGCCGGATAAGTGCCGAACGCGAGCGTCACCACGATCGCGAACGCGCCGGCGATGACGATCGTTTCGAGCCAGGGCAGGGGCGGTACGGTGCCTGCGAGCTTGACGATTGCGAACTGGTTGACGAGCGCGCCGAGTCCCATGCCGATCGCCCAGCCGATCGCGCAGCCGCTTCCGCACAGGATCAGCGCTTCGACGAAGAACTGCGCGAGCACTTGCGTCCGGCGGGCGCCGATGGCCTTGCGCACGCCGATTTCGCGCGTGCGTTCGGCGACCGATACCAGCATGATGTTCATGATGCCGATGCCGGCTACCAAAAGCGAAATCGCGCCGATGAACGCGACGACCAGCGTGATCGCTTTAAAAACGCCGTCGATCCCCTGGGTCACTTGCGACTTATCGAAGGTTTGATACTGCAGTTGAGGTTTGCCGCGCATCGCGCGTATCTGGGCGATGACCGCCGCTTCGGAGGCCGCAATCGTCGCCGGATCGGCGGTGACGAATCGGGCGGCGAAGAGCGTGCTGCCGCGCAGGTATCGGTTGACGTACGTCGTCCACGGTATGGCTACCTGGCCGCCGAAGTTGACGTTCAGGAACCCTTGTTTGGGCGGCTGGAGTACGCCCACGATCAGGAATCGATTCGGGCCGGCGTAAACGCTTTTGCCGGTCGGGTCGCCGCCCTCGGGAAAGAGTCGCGCGTAGGCGTCGTGCTGCAGTACCGTTACGTTGGCGGCGGCGTCCAGATCGCTCTGGCTGATCCGGCGGCCGTAGGCGAGCGGAAGCGTGTTGAACGGGATCGCGCTCTCGGGGGAGATGCGGTAGCGCCCTTGGTTGTGGCCGCTGCGCACGAGGTCGGTGATTCCGGCGACCGGCACGGCGTCGACGATCCCCGGCACGGCGTTGCGAATCGTCTGCAGATCGCTTAGCTTGAAGGTCGCCTGCGTGACGTCGCGCTGCTGCGGATTGGGAAAGATGACGAACGAGCTATCCGACATTCCGCCGAGCAGGCTGTCGATCGCGCCCGCCATGCTCGTGCCCAGGACCTGGATGGAAATCACGGCTCCGACGCCGATGATCAGTCCCAAAATGGTCAGCAGCGAGCGGACCTTGTTGGCCAGCAAAATTCCGAGCGCCTCTTGGATATAGATCACGAGCGTAACGCTTCGATCGGGTCGAGGCGGGCGGCCCGAATCGCAGGATAGGTCCCGAAGATCATGCCAACCGCGATGGAAAATCCCAGCGCGACGCACACGATGAGCAAGTACGGTATCAGCAGCAGGCCGAGCTGCTTGCTGAGAATCGAGGCCGCGCCGATGGTGACGAAGAGCCCGACGGCCATTCCGATACCGCCCCCCAGGAGCGAGAGTACGACCGACTCCATGAGAAACTGCAGGGCGATGTTCCCGCGATTGGCACCGATGGCTTTGCGAATGCCGATCTCGCGCGTTCGTTCGGTCACCGAAACGAGCATGATGTTCATGATGCCGATGCCCGCGACCACCAACGCGACGCCGCCGATCGCGGAGAGGCCCGCCGCAATTACGTTGAGCACGCCGTTGAAGCCGGTGATGAAGCCGGCGCCGTTCTGCACCTGGTACTTGGCGCGGCTGCCGTGGATCCGCTGCAAGGCGGCGACCGCCGCCCGGCCGACTGCGTCGGCCGCAGCTTGGTCGGCGGGGTAAACCTCGAGAAAGTCGACGTCGCCGGGAGCAAGGTCGTTGTAGTACGTCGTGTAGGGCAACGTGACGGCCGTGTTGCTGACGACCGAATTTAAAAACGATCCCTTGATGTCCGCGTACACGCCGACGACTTTATAGCGGTTGCCGTTGACGCGCAGAAAGCTCCCGACGGCGGTTGCGTTTCCGAAGTATTTTCGCGCGAGATCCGAGGTCATCAGGCAAACGCGCGCCCCGCCGGACACGTCCTCTTCGGTCAGCTTGCGGCCTTGCGACATCGCCAGCGAGTCGTTGTTGTACCCGCCGTGCGATACGACCGACTCGTAGTCGCGCACCTTTCCGAAGGCGATCTGGTAGGTGCGCTGCCAGGCCGGCTCGACGTCGACGGCGCGGTCGCCGAGCGCCTGCGCCACGACCGCGGCGTCCCGGTAGTGGATCGCCGCCCGATCCGGATAGTCTTGCGACGTGTCGACGTTGACGAAAACCGGCAGCTCGCCGAAGGAGTTGAACGTACCCGTGATTCCGCTGGTGGCCGCGCGACTGATTCCGAAAACCGCGATGATCGACGAACTTCCGATGATCATTCC
>DATCGB010000182.1:0-2629 GCA_036509155.1 Candidatus Tumulicola sp.
CACGACGACGCGTCGGCCGACATTACCTACCGCGTTACCGACGTCGAAGAACTCGTCCGCTGGGTTTTGGGCTGGGGCGCCCAAGCCGAAATTCTCGATCCGCCCGAAGCTCGCGCCCGGATCGCCGCACTCAGTCTTGAAGTTTCCGCCAAATACGAACGCTAAGCCGCGACGGGAGGAGCGAAAATAACGGAACCCGCCGAGGCTGAGCCCTGGCGGGTTCCGACGTATGTACTCACCGTTCTCGCCTGTTTGGCTCCCGGGTGGGAGAGCCTCACTGACGCCGATCGGCGGTTTGACCGGTACCATCGGGAGCGTCGCTCATCGCAACGTTTCACGCGCTTGCATCCGGTCGCGACCGATACGTGTGTCGCACCTCGAATCAACTTCGAAGTTCGAGCATCGTACCACGCGCAAAGTCGCAGGACAAGCGCCGCGGCGCCGGATTGCACAGCCTTTCCACAATTTTTTGCGCTTTATGCACCGGCACCGGTCGGGTTATGCACGGGGCGTGCCGAACCAGCGGTTGCATGGCGCTTCTCGCAATCGTCTCGATGGTCGTCGCACAGTCGCTCTTCGGGGGCTTGCCGATCGATGGAATTCAATGCAACGCAACCGAGGGTGTGGTCGAACACGTCCACGCGCAACTGCAGATCTTCGATCGCGGAAAGCCGGTCGCGATACCGGCCGGCGTCGGGATGCCGCAAGGGCGCGGCTGCCTCTACTGGGTGCACACCCATACGCCCGACGGCTACATTCACATCGAGTCCCCGGTAACGCGCACGTTCACGCTGGGCCAGTTCTTCGACATCTGGGGCCAGCCGTTAAGCTGGACGCGAGCGGCCGGCTCGATCGCACCGCACGGCTTTCGGCTCCACGTTTGGGTGAACGGCAAGCCCTGGCACGGCTCTAACCCGCGCGCGATCGTGCTCCACGACCACGAAACGATCGTCGTTCAGAACGCGGCCCCGTTTGCCAAACCCGTGCCGGCCGACTGGTCGAAGCTCTAGACGCCGAGATGCCGCCGATCGTTCGTCCGGTCGTCGAGTTGGACGGCCGCCACCTCACCCTCGAGGCCCTCGGGGCGGTAGCGGATGGCGCGCGCGCCGTCGTTACCGACCGGGCGCGCGAGCGAGTCGTGCGGGCGCGCACCTTCGTCGAGGAGCGATTTGCCGGCGGCGAGGCGATTTACGGCGTGACGACCGGCTTCGGCCGGCTTGCCAACGTGCCGGTGGATCCCAAGGATGCGGCGCAGCTTCAGCTCAATCTGGTGCGCAGCCACGCCGCCGGCACGGGCGCGCCGCTCGACCCGCGTTCGGTCCGGGCCGCCGGCGTCTTGCGTGCCAACTCGCTCTCGGCCGGACACTCCGGCGTCAGGCTCGAGACGCTCGAACTGATCGTCGAGCTGCTCAACCGCGGCGTGACGCCGGTCGTGCCCTGCCAGGGTTCGGTCGGCGCGAGCGGCGATCTCGCGCCGTTGGCGCACATGACGTTGACCCTTATCGGCGAGGGCGAAGCCTTCTTTGAAGGCGCGCGGCTGCCCAGCGCGGCGGCGCTCGAGCGTGCCGGCCTTCGTCCGGTGACGTTGGGCGCCAAGGAAGGGCTGGCGCTGATCAACGGAACGCAGGTGATGACCGGGATCGGTGCGCTGGGCGTTTTGCGGGCCGAGCGTTTGGCGGCGGCCGCGGACGTCATCGGCGCGATGTCGCTGGAAGCCTTTCTGGGGACCGAACGCGTATTCGATCGCCGACTCAACGACTTGCGTCCGCACCCCGGACAGTCACGCGTCGGCGAAAACTTGCGCGCGCTGTTGGCCGGCTCGGAAATCGTGCAGTCGCACGCCGAGTGCGGGCGCGTCCAGGACCCGTACTCGTTTCGCTGCATTCCGGTTGTTCACGGAGCCGTCCGCGATTCGATCGCGCACGTTCGACGGGTAACCGAGATCGAAGCCAACTCGGTGACCGACAACCCGCTGGTCTTTCCCGACGATGGAGAATTTCTTTCGGGCGGCAACTTTCACGGCGAACCGATTGCGCTTGCGATCGACTTTCTAAAGATCGCGATTTCCGAGTTGGCGTCGATTGGCGAACGCCGTTTGTATTTGCTGCTCAACGCCGAAGATCGCGGTCTTCCGCTGTTTCTGACCGGCCGGTCGGGCTTGCAATCGGGCTTGATGATCGTCCAGTATTCGGCGGCTGCGGTGGTCAATGACAATAAGGGGCTGGCGTGGCCCTCAAGCGTCGATTCGATTCCCACGTCGGCCGGCCAGGAAGATCACGTGAGCATGGGCATGACGTCGGCCAACAACCTCGTGCGCGTGCTGGACAACGTCGAAGGCGCGCTGGCGTGCGAACTGCTCGGCGCGCTGGCCGCAACCGATTTTCGCCGCCCGCTAACCTCCGGCAAGGGCACGCAGGCGGCCCACGATTTGGCGCGCCAAAGCATCGCTCCGTGGACCGACGACCGGGTGCCGGCGCCCGACATCGAGGCCGCGCGCGCGCTGATCGCGTCGGGAGAACTCGTTCGTGCCGCGCAAAGTGCCAGCGGCGCCGACCTGTAGGATCCCGCCGCTGCTCTCGCCTTAGAGTTTTATTGACGAAGGCTCCAAATATGGAGTATGCTGGATGCA
>DATCGB010000183.1:0-6117 GCA_036509155.1 Candidatus Tumulicola sp.
TTACGTCGCGGGCACGCGCGATCTCGCCGACTTCATCGCCGCCCGCATGGCCGAAAAAACGAAACGCCCTTAAAAACGAGGCGGCAGGGGTATTCGCGATCGGCGTGAACCCCGCCTGACGACGGGTCGGCCGGCCATCAGGACCGCCGCCCGAGTGTACCAAAAGGAAAATCGACGAGTGAACGCCCTGCGCCTTGTTGGACGACTGTTGTTCATAATGCCCTTAGCCCTGACCGTTGCGTGCAGCGGGGCCGACACGTCGCCGGCAAAATGGACGTTGTGGTACATCCCCAACGAGCCAAAGGCCGGCACGGACGGGCACGTCAAATGCCACGCCTACCTCTTCGCCCGCGCGCCCAAACAGGATCGATTCGTGGTCGCTATTTTCAAAGGGTGGAACGGGCCGCACGTGCCGCCTGCCGACGAGGCGGACTCGCGCACGGGCGAAGAATTCACGGGATCGCTGAAGTTAGGCAATACCGTCATCCACGACGACAGCACCGGTTACGACATGAACGTCGACGTCGTCTACGTGGTGGCGCCGTATCTCACCGCCAAATCGCGCGCGGATGCCGATTGCCCGCCGGCCGCGGCCCCGCCGATCGCGCCGAAGCCCACCGCCAAGAAATCGCCCGCCCCTCGCTAACGCGCGGGCCGGTGGCCGGGTGCTATAATCGCGAGGCATGATCGCCCCGAGGCTCGGCGGCTTTGATTTTCGGAGCAACAGCATCGGCTTTTTACGCTTGCTGTTTGCTCTCGTCGTCGTTTGGAGCCACGCCTATTCTATCGGTGGACTCGGGGCCGACCCAGTTGTTTGGCTGACGCGCGGCGTGCAAAGTGCGGGAACGCTTGCCGTCGGCGGATTCTTCGTGTTAAGCGGATTTTTGATCGCTCGAAGCTACGAGAGCGCTCGAAGCCTCGCGATATTCTTATGGCATCGGTTCCTCCGCATTTTTCCAGGTTATTGGACGTGCCTCGCCCTAACTGCCTTTGCGATCGTTCCCATGATGATGTACGCTCGCCACGATTCCGTGACCGCCGAGTACTTCCACAACTCGCTTACCTACGTCGCCCGTAATGCTCTCCTGATCAATTTTCAGCTGACCGTCGGTTCGGTCATCAAAGACCTTCCAGAGGCGTATACCATAAACGGCTCGTTGTGGACCTTGCCGGTAGAGTTTGCATGCTATCTACTCATCGGAGCGTTTGGCGTTGTTGGGCTTCTCGGGAAGTCCGCCCGACTAGAGATATTCGCCTTGTTGGGGTGCTTGTTTGCGGTTGCCTTCTGCGACATCCGCGGGATAAACCCCGGCACGCCGACGCTTCAGGCTCTCGCGTTGTTTGCATATTTCCTGGCGGGCGCATGCCTTTACACTAATCGTAAGATAGTCCCCATTCGCCCATGGCTTGCGGTAGCGGCGCTCTTGGGAGCAACGATTTCTCTGTACGTCGATCCCGCTGGAGTTACGCTCATCCTTTTCGGATCGTATCTCGTTCTGTATGTTTCCGGAACGGCACTTTGTCTGAACTTCGACCGGACCATCGACCTGTCATACGGCGTATACATCTACGCCTTCCCGGTTCAGCAACTGCTCGTCACAATGGGGGTTGAACGCGCCGGATTTCTGTGGTTCTTTTTCCTCACGCTCGTCGTGACCATCCCAACGGCATTTTTGAGCTGGATACTCGTTGAGAAGCCATGTCTCTCTCTCAAAAATGTCGGAGCTCCAAGCATGCGCTGACGCGGGCCGCTTCAGTACGAAAACTGTTGGAGTTGATTGACCTGCGGTCCGTTGACCCACCCGATGCGCCGCCGCGGGTCGATCGCGATTCGTAGCGGCAACGCCTGGCTGCGCGAGTTCGTGAAATCGAGCCCGTTGACGGATTCGACGAACGTGCCGTCTTCGCCGTAGACCTGGATGCTGCTGCCCGACGGCGCCGTACTCGAAAACGGTTGGGCGATCAAGAATAGCTTGTGCATTTGATCGGCGATGACGTACCCGCCGTCGGCATTCTGGCCGCCGCCGTTGGGCATCAGCGCGTGCGTGCCGGTCTTGGCCGCTACGTGATAGAACTCCACGCCGCCGTCGAATACCGTCGTCGTGCACGCAATGCCGGTATTCGAATCGTAGCCGATGCCCAGCGCATACCCGCAGCGCAAGATGCCCGGGCAGTCGACGCCCGCGAATTCCGTCGCCTTGCCGGATTTTAAGTCGATGCTCGCGATGAGCGGCGGCGGTCCGCCAGCGGCGCCGCCGCTGGGTGAGGTCGCCACGATCGCCGCGTCGTTGGCCGTATCTTGCGCCAGCTGCGGTTCGTTCGCCAGCGAATATTTGTTGGGGTCGAGGTGGATGACGTTGCTCGTCGTGTTGGCGGCGATATCGGAAACCACCAGCTCCGGAGCGTCGGACCCGACGCGTTCGTAGCCATACAACACGGCGGTGCGCGTCGTCTGATTGACGGCCTGCTGCGTCACGTTGAAATGCCGGCCCGGCGCCGTCCACTTCTGCGTGAACTTGTTGCCGGTCACCGGATTGAGGACCTCATAGACATCCTTGGCTGGGCTGACGCCTGGCTGGCCGGCGATCTGATGGTCGACCAGTCCGACGTCGCCGGCGGAGATGCCGTCGGCGACGTAGTCGTCGCCTCGGTTCGGAGCGCGGCCCTTCCGCACGGCGAACGTCTTGATGATTTTCCCGGTCTTCTTATTGAACGTTTGGACCGACATGCTGGAGCCGTCGAATGAGGCGAGAACTCCGTCGTTCCCCTGCTGGTCGATGTCGAAGCCGAAAATCTGACCTCCGTCGGATGTCGACAAGATCGGGCCCGGAGCGGCATTTCGCACGGTCGTCGAGCCGAAGCCCGAAGCCGCCGAGCCGGCGGGACTTGAGTTAGGGACGGCGCTGCCGGGGCCGCTGCACGCGGCCGCGGCGGCGGCAACGGCACATATTGCCAGGGCCTTGCTCAGGGCGAAGCTCATGCCGAACCTTTCAAGAGAAGCTGGGAAGGACAAGCCAACTTTGCCGGACGCCTGTGAAAAAAGCATGAATTCGTCCGTTTGCATTCGCTGAGACCAAGCGCTTGCCGGATTAGCCTGAGCCAGCGCGGAACGCCTAGTTGCAGCTCACCCGTTTCACGCGAAGGAGCAAAGAGAGATGAAGATCCTCGTCGGATTTCTCGCGATCGCCCTCGCCGTCGTCACCTGGGCGTACTTTGAAAAACCGCTATCTTCTTTTACTGGCCCACTGGCATCGCCATCGCCGCAATCGCCGCAAGGGGGGCCCGCACAAACCGACGGAAACCCCGTCGGCTTCCGGCTAAAATTTAAATCCGATATGCGGCAAACGGGGGTAAAGACATCGTCGGCACCAATCGTCGTTTCAGCTGAGGGTGTCCCCGTTAACAGCAGCTGCCTTGCGAAGAACACATGCCACCTTGAGGGCATCTATTTCATCAACGCTGACGGGACTTGCACTACCACTTCCTCTAAGGCGTGCGGCTACAAACCGAAGTGTCCTCACAACGATACCTGCCTGCATGTTGACGCCACAAGCGATCCCATATGGATCGATAGCTACCAGTCCGACGGAAAGCACGATCACAAGCAAGAATCGATCAAGGGCGAGGTGAGAATCGTCCTGACGAAATAACGCCGGGACCTCGGTCTGACGGTACTGACCGAAAGGCCCAGGGACCGGCGCACCGCCGCAGACAAGCCGCTCAACTCAGCGTTTTCGAAAAGGAGGCTGGAGTGGAAAGCAACCGCATGCTCAAGTCTGTCGTCGGAGTTCTCGCTGTTGCCCTCGCGGTCGTCGTCTGGGCGTATTTTTTCGAGCCCTTTGTGAACTGGCGTCCGCCGCCGCGAGCCGACGGCAACCCCGTCGGCTTCCGCCTG
This sequence comes from Candidatus Tumulicola sp., assembly GCA_036509155.1. Taxonomy (GTDB): domain Bacteria; phylum Vulcanimicrobiota; class Vulcanimicrobiia; order Vulcanimicrobiales; family Vulcanimicrobiaceae; genus Tumulicola. The sequence goes on from DATCGB010000183.1 coordinate 3,896, forward strand.
AAAGTGCAATACGACAACCAAAACCCGCAACCGGTCGGCGTCGTCACTCCCACACCGAGTCCCGTAACCGTGGAGGGCGATAACAGCAAACAAAATTGTCTCGCAAAAAACACGTGTAAGTTTGCCGGAATCTACATCGTTAACACGACCCAGCCGCCGGCTTGCACCGCTGCCGTTCCCGCATGCGTTCTGGCGTCGCCCTGTCCGACCGACGCGACGTGCCTGCACGTAAAGACCGATCAACAGAATCTCGCGATCGACAGTTATCAAATCGAAGGCAGCGACTACCACCATCCCGAGAATATCGACAGCGAACTACGGATCATCCTGACGAAAAAATAGCGTTGGCGCAGGCAGCAAACGCCTTCTCCGGCATCCGTTCCTGTTTGGCGCGAGGGGCACTTCCGAAAGCCCTCGCACGCTTCCAGGGTGGAACGACCATGCCCTCATGGCCGTTGATATGGTAACGCGCCAGCCAAGAGCTATCGACGACGGGCGGCCAAGCGCAGGGGAAAGCCTTCAGGTAGGGAAGCCTACCAAGGCGAGCGCCCCTAACTTGCCAGGAAGCCGACGAAGCGGTAGGATGGGGGCGGCGGGTCCAAGGATGGGCGTTAAAAACCTTCTATGATTTCCTATGCTCCACGCTTAGCGCCGTCGGTCATACGACGGCCACGACTGGAAGACTGGTTCGGACGCTTTAGCAGCGTTCCGGTTCGGCTATTGGTCGCGCCGCCGGGCTTCGGGAAAACGACGGCCATCGTGAACTACCTGCGGCACTCCGAGTCGAAGGGACTCTACTGCGGGCTCCGCCTCGGTGCCGCGGCAAACGACGTCTGGGCCGGCATCGGCGCGGCGATTCAAGCCGAGACCGACAATGGCGAGGCGGTGTGCACCAGCCACGATCAGGTCGTTCGCGCCCTGGCGGCCTGTGCGCCGATTGAGGTCGCGCTGGATTGCCAGGACGCTCCCGATGCCGACGGCGTTGCCGCCATCGCTCGCCTAATCGACGACTTGCCCGAAGGGGTCACGCTGCTGGTCGCCAGCCGCTCGCGCGCGGCGATCGACGTCGGCCGCCTGGTCGCACACGGCATGGCCTCGCTATGCGACGCCGAGCGACTCGCCTTCGATGCCGCGGAAGTCCGGCATCTGGCCGAAGCGTGTAAAGTGCCGTTCGTCCACGCCGACATCGGCAAGATCCTCGAGGCCAGCGACGGCTGGCCGTTGGTCGTCAGCAGCGCGATCCGCAAAGCCGCCGAAGACGGCTGCGACCTCTCCGGCGCGCTGGAGAACTGGCGGAACCGGCACGGGCACTTCTTCACCGAATACATTTCTGAAGCGCTCGAAAACGCGCCCGACGCCGAAGCCGCCGTCGTGCGCCAGCTGATGGCCGGCTCGGCCTGTCGCGACGAGGAACGGCTCGAGGCTCTCGAAGTGGAAGGGCTGTTCGTCGTCCACGACGCGAACGGGTATCGCCCGCTGCGCGCGCTCTCGCGCATCCGCGCCTCGCGCCGGTCGCGGCCGTCGCTGGCGCATAACTCGACGCCGTTGCACGTGCGCATGTTCGGCCGGTTCCAGACCGATATCGACCAACACCCGGTCGAATGGATTCGCCGCCGCGACCAGCAGATTTTTAAGTTCGTCGCGTTATCCCGCGAGGGCAGTGTGAGCCGCACCGAACTGGCGCAGACGTTTTGGCCCAATGCGGAAAAGCATTTGGTCGCGCAGAGCCTGCGGACCGCGTGCTGCAATATTCGCAAGGCGATCGCCAACATCGTTGGATCCGACGAAGTCGACCACTACTTTCTCGCCGATGGCGACGTTTCGCTGAACCTTAGCAACGTGATCGTCGACGTGCACCGGTTCCTTGCTCACGCCAACGACGGCGACCAACAGTACGAACGCAACGAGCCGCGGGCCGCCTACGCGCACTACCGCACGGCCGAACAACTCTATTTCGGAAGCCTTCTCTTAGGTGAAGCTTCGGAACCGTGGTTCGTCAATCAAGGGACTGCCCTCGACGAGCGGTATGCCGTCGTGCTGACGCGGCTGGCGGAAATCGGCCTCGAGCTGGGCGACTACGGCGCGGCCGGCAGCCACGCGCGACGGGTCATCGAAATCAACCCGGAAAACGAGACCGCGCGGAAGGTGCTGGCTCACATCGCGCAACTGACCCGCTCGCGTCGGACCATCCCACTTGCAACGGCCCCAGATTCGGCGCGGTC
>DATCGB010000184.1:0-8180 GCA_036509155.1 Candidatus Tumulicola sp.
CAACGGCGCGGTCGTCGCGGCGGGCGTCGTGCCGGTCGCCGAGCTGCTCGAGCGGCTGGCGCCGGTCCTGGCGGAGCATCCGGCCGAGGCGGTGGCGCTCGGGCGGGGTACCAACGCTGGGGCGTTGAGCGCGAGCCTGGCCAACCTGGGGGTGCCGATCCACCTGGTCGACGAGTTCGAGACCACCCGGCGGGCGCGCGAGCTGTATTTTGCCGAGCATCCGCCGCAGGGCTGGCGCCGGCTGATCCCCTTAGGCTTGCAGCTGCCGCCTCGGCCGGTCGACGACTACGCGGCGATTTTGATCGCGCGGCGCTTCCTTGCTAGGAAGAGCGGGCGGCAACCTCCAACATGAAACCCCCGCCTCCAGCGGCCGATAGTATCGTATGGCCCGCTTCGAGTTGGGTATCGTGAGGACCGGAGGTAGAATTAGCCGTGCGTCGGGTGGTCGGCGTCATCGTGGCTGGAGCGCTCGCCGCAGCGCTTAGTTTTGGTGCGGCCTCGGCGTCTTTGGTGCCTCTGCCGCGTTCCACGTTCGACCTCAGTCCGTCCGTTATGTCCGGTGTTTTCGGCGAATCGACCGATGCGCGCGCATCGGTGGCGGCGGCCTACGGCGACCGGACGAGCGAATCGCCGTTGCGCGACCTCGCACTGCAAGACGTAACGACGCGCCGCGAAGCGGCCTTCGTACGCGATTTTTCGGCCGGCGCGACGTTCGCGCTAGCGCGCGGTGCGCGGCCGGCAGCGGCGCTGGATAGTCCGTTCGACGTCGCCGTCGCCCCCGTTCCCTACGCGTTGCGCGCGAGCGCGCCTTTTACGTCCCCGACGATTTCGTCGAGCTTCGACGCTGCGTCGGCTTATGCGATAACGCAAGCCTCACCCGCCACGTCGTTTACCGCTGGCGAGTATCGGCCGGTGGCACCGGTTCCGCTGACCTCGCCGCAGCCGGGTTCGTTCTCGTTCGGACCGTTGGTGCGCGGCGGGCCGGCCGTCGTGCCGGCGAGTTCGACGCTCGCGTTTGGCGTAAACGGTCCGCCGGCCGCAACTTCGACTTCCTCGCTTTCGGCTCCGGCGACGGTTCGCGTCGGGCCGGTGGAGTTTCGGACGCGTTCCGAAAGCGCCGCCCTGCGCGTTCCGCAACTTTCGCTCAACGACAGCGGCTACGGAGCGGGAGCCAACTTCGACGTCCGGGCCGGCGCGCGGAAACTCAACGTCGATCTGTCCAGTAACTACGAGCGCCTGACGCGCAACGATGCATCGTCGTTCTCGTCGGCTTTAGGAACGGCATCTTCTTGGCAGCTGCCGGGCGCGGACGCGCCGCTGGTCGTTCCCAACTATGCCGACATGAGTAAAGTCTCGGTCGGCGCGGCGGTTGCGGTCCCGGTGGTGAACGGCCTAACCTTGAACTTGAACTACGGCGCCGACCGCATGTTCGGCGGCTATGGGATGCCCGGGCTCGCGAACCTCGACGCGACCGACAACTCGTACGGCGGCAAGCTCACGTTCGAGATGCCGCACTCGTCGAGTACGCTGTCGATCTCGGCGAGTCAGTTGCGCTATCAAGACAACCTCCTTCCGGTGAACACGTCCACGCAAATGCGCGAGAACGTGAATTTCAGCGTAAAATTCTGACCGGGTAACGTCTTGCAGCGGCGTTACCGATTTTTGCGCGCCGGCATCCTCGTGGCGATCGTTGCGGCGGTCGGCGTTTTCGCAGCGATTCAGACGGCTTCGTATGCGTTCGACGCGAGCGTGGCCGCGCCGGGGTCGCTCCCGACCCGCGTGCCGCTGCGTTTTGGGCTGGCCGTCTATCGCGCGCTCGATCGGGTCGCGCCGGCCGCGTACGTCGAATCCACCCTAGCGGCCAACGCGCTCGCGCAGGGAAACCCGGCCGTGGCTCTGCGGTATGCGTTGCGGCTGCCGGCCTCGCCCTCGAGAGACGAACTGCTGGCGCACGTCGCGCGCGCGCGCGGCCAGTCCGAACTCGCGCTCGAATATTTTCTGGCGGCGCCGGACGTCGACGCGGTACAGTCGGCGGCCACCGCGTTGGCGGTCCGCGACCCAGCCGCGGCGTACGCGTTGGAACGCACGCTGCGGGCGCGTCTCGCGCGCCTGACGACCCATCCGGACGGCGTGGCCGAAACGTCCTGGCGAATGGGCGAACTGGCAAACGAACGGGCCTGGCGTGAAGTCTCGGGGAGTCGTGCCCAGGACGCGTGGCTAGGCCGAGCGATGAAGGATTTCCAATCGGCCGCCGACCTGGCACCGCTTTCGGAAAAATTCGCCATCGCGGCCGCGAATCAGGCCGCGCTGCTGGGCGATCTTTCGCGGGCGGCGGCACTTTTCACGCGCGCCGCCGACGTCAATCCGGGGAGCGCCGACGCGGTCGCCGGTTTGGGCGTGATCGCCTATCGGCGCGGCGACCTGAATTCGGCCCGGAAGTATTTTGTTCGCGCTCGCCGGCTCGACCCGCAGGCGTTGATGGTGCGTGCGCTCGCGCGCGACCTCCACCGGTGAAGGTCGCGCTCGACGCGCAGCTCGCCATCGGTACGGCCACCGGCATCGGCGAATACGTCCGGGGTCTGGCCGGCGCGCTCCGGGGTGCCGGCGACGTCGACGTCGTCGAACTGTCCGAACCCCGGCTCGACCCGTGGCGTTTCGATCGCCGCGTCATCTGGGACCAACTGCTGCTGCCGCAGCGCGCCCGCGCCTGCGGCGCGGACGTGTTGCACTGCGCCTCGGGCACGATCCCGCTACGTACGCGGCTGCCGGTCGTCGCGACGGTCCACGACGTCGCCTGGCTGCGCGTGCAGTCGCACGCCCGCCCGTACGCGCGGTACTATTTCGGAAGCTTTTCGCTCCAACGCTATCTCGGCGCCGCACAGATCGCCGTCGATTCGGAATTCTCACGCGGCGAACTTGCGTCGGTTCTCACGTCGTACGATCCGGGCCGCATGCACGTCGTCTATCCGGGCGTCGCCCAAGACTTCTGCACGCTGTCGCGCGGTCCGGGCGATGGCCGCACGATTTTGGTTGTCGGAACCGTCGAAAAACGCAAAAACCTCGAAGCCATCGTTCGCATACTTCCGCATCTCGCAGGCGCGCGCGTCGTTTCGGTCGGGCCGCCGACGCCGTATCGTGACGAATGCGGCGCGCTCGCGCACCGCCTGGGGGTTGCCGACCGCGTCGAGTTTCGCGGCTACGTAAACCGCCGCGACCTGCTCGGCCTCTACGCCGCCTGCGCCGTCGTCGCCATCCCATCGCACTACGAAGGCTTCGGGTACGCGGCCGCACAGGCGCTGTGCGCCGGGACCCCGTGCATCGTAGCCGATCGCGGCGCGCTCCCCGAAATCGTCGCCGCCGACGCACCCGTCGTCCCCATCGACGATCTCGCCGCCTGGAAAACCGCGCTCGAATCTGCCCTGCGCGGCGCCGAAGATTCCCGCGCCGCCCAAATCCGCGATGCCGCCATCGCCCGCTACTCCTGGCCCGCTAGCGCAAAAAAAATGGCCGCCATCTACCACGCCGCTACCTCAGGCGACTAGTAGACCGGCGATCCTGGGCCGCCGGGCGGTACGCTTCCATCGTCCGGCGCGAAGATCAGCTTGAGCGGATAACTCGACCCCGCCTCCGGCATCGTCACGATCGTAACGCGCACGAAACCGCGAGCCGGCACGACGTACTGCCGAATCTTGTAGCGCGAATACGGCGGGACCTGATGCGACTGCACTAAGACGCCGTCGATGATATACGTCGCGGTCGCTCGTCCGCCGCGCGGATTTTCGTAGATGGCGATCGACTGCGGCGTCGAGAGCGGGTTCTGGAGCGTAACGACAAAGGATTGCAGCACGCCGTAGTCGCCCGAAAGCGCCTGTCCCTGCAAGTCGTTGGGCAGCGGAATCTGGCCGATCGGCAGCTCGAGATATTCGCCGTTGACGTTCCACTGGGTCGCATAGTAGAACTCGGGAATCGGATAGATGCCGCGGGCGTGCTTGTGCGCGCCCTCGAGGAGATCGCCGGTGCCGAGCGGCTCGTTGGGATTGCCGTCGGCGCCCTGCGCGAACAGGGTGAGATGCACGCCGCTGCCCGAGAGCATTCGCAGCTGCAGCAAGTTGCACGCGACGTTGCCGGCCGGCAAGTCTTGCTCGGCGATGTTGATCGACGTGTTGCCGGGGATGGCGATGATCCGCCCTTGATTTTGCGCGACGTTGATAAGAAACGCGCGCGTCGCCGTGTGACCGGCTTCCATTTCGTTGGGCGTGGGGCCGCCGCGGCCGCTGATGAACTGCACCATCGCGGGCTGCGACGAACGGTTGTCGGCGCGCAGGACGATGCGCCGGTCGGGCTGTCCGGGCGGGTTGTAGTGAAAGTACAGAAACCGCGACGGCGCTTCGCTGCGCAGGTCGGCGGTGAACAGCGAGCCGTTTTCTTCGAGGCGTTCGGGATAGTCGCTGACCATCAGCGAATCCGGGGAAATTCGCGGGGCCGCGACGTTGCGCACGTCCACCCGGGTCGACGCGTCAACTTCAAAATACGCGTTTCCTTGAATCAGGACGGGTACGTTGACGGTCGCGATTCGATCCTGGGCGAGGTCGCCTTTGAAAGGGACGTCGTCGGGGCCGACCACGACTTGCGCGCCGGGACGGGCCTGGGCCGCGCGGGCGACCGTCGAAGCGACGACCGTGCGAATGAAATCGGCCGACGCCGGGTCGCCGGTAATCGAAAGCGTGATCTGCCCGGGAACGCTGCCGGCCGAATATCCGACGCGCACGGGGACGTCGCGGCTCAGCCCGCGCGCGTCCGAAACGGTTACCACCGTCGAGCCCGGTTTTTTTCCCGAGAGGGTGACGGTCAGGCTGGCTTGATCGACCGCCACGTCGACGATCGACGGATCGCGCGCGGTCGCCGCAATGGGATTGAAGACCGACCCGATCGTCAGCCGGACGGGGCTGCCGATTGGAACTAACGCGTTGTCCGGCGCAACCGTAATCGGCGGCGGCGTGGGAGTTGGGCCGGGAGCCGGCGGAACCTGCTGGGGTGCGCCGCTCGGGGCGGCGCCCGGCGCCGGCGCATTCGAGGCGGAGGGTGACGGGTAAACCAGCGGGGCCGGGGTCGGAAGCGGCGGAGGCGTGGCGGCGGGTTGTGCCGAGGATGGGGCCGCGGACACGCAGGCCGCGAAGAGTGCGATGGCGGCGAGCCGCCCGGGCGTGTGCCTACGCAATCGTCGCTTCGGCGTGACGAACGGCCGAAGCCAGGAGCGTTTTATACCCCACGTTCGGAAAAAGCACGGTGACGAGATCGCGTTCGGTACGCTCGATCGTCCCCAGGCCGAACTTCGAATGCTGGACCACGTCGGAGATCTTGAACCCGCCGGTCGAAGCTCCCTCGTCGATGCCGCGCCGCATGGCCCGCAGGCAGTTGTCGCACGCCCCGCAGTTAACGGCGTCGAAGTCCTCGCCGAAGTAGTTGAGGATGAAGCGGCGGCGGCACGACATCGTCTCGGCGTACTGCAGCATCATCGCGAGTTTGCTCTGGTCGTACGATTTTTTCGTCTCGTAGTTCGCCAGACTGAGAACGAGTTCGCGGTGCTTGCGAACCGCGTCGGTCAACCCGTAGGCCGACTTCGCCACGCCCTCGATGTAGCCCGACTTCTTGAGCAGCGCGAGGATCACTTTGAGCTTGGTTAGCGGGAGCTGCAGAATCTTACGCAAGTCGGTCATCGAGACGCCGTCGGCCTGCTCGCCGAAGACTTCGATCGTTCCGAAGACGCGCTGCACTTCCTCGACGTCGGGATACTTTCCGGTCAAGAAATAGTTTTGCACGCGCGTATCGCTCATGCGATAGATGAGAATGCAGCGCGACTTGAGGCCGTCGCGCCCGGCCCGCCCGGCTTCCTGCGTGTAGGCCTCGAGCGATCCCGGCAAGTCGTAGTGCACGACGAACCGGATGTTCGGCTTGTCGATCCCGAGGCCGAACGCGTTGGTGGCGACGACGGCCCGGATCGTTTCCCCCATGAACACGTTTTGCACCGACGTGCGATCTTCTTTGTGCAGCTTCGAATGGTAGACGGCCGCCGGGATGTTGAGCGTGTGCGTGAGGTAGTGTTGAACTTCGAGCGCGTTTTTGATGGTCGCGGTGTAGACGATCCCGGTGCCCTCGAGCGCGTGCTCGCCGGTGAAGAGCGCGTTGAGAATCTTGAGTTTGTCGGCTTCTTTATCGGCTTTGCGCGCTTCGTAGACGAGATTCGGGCGGTCGAAGCCGCGGACGATCGGTTTGACTTCTTCGATGTCCAGCTGATGGAGGATGTCTTCTCGCACGGACGGGGTCGCGGTGGCCGTCAGCGCGAGAACGGTCGGTTTTCCGAGCTTTTGGATCACGCCGCCAAGGGCTAAATAAGCCGGCCGAAAATCGTGACCCCACTGACTGATGCAATGGGCTTCGTCGACCACGAAGAGCGGTATGTGAATCGATCCGAGCAAACTCAAAAAGGCTTCGTCTTCGAGTTTTTCCGGCGTCGTATAGGCGATTTTAATCGAACCCGATGCAATCCGCTCGCGCGCGCGGCTCTCCTGATCGTCCGACAGCGTCGAGTTCAATGCGATGACGTCGCCGATGCCGCGCTCGCGCAGCATGTCGAGCTGGTCTTTCATCAGCGCGATCAGCGGACTGACCACCACGGTGGTACCCTCGAGCAGCAACGCGGGCAGCTGGTAGGTCAGGCTCTTTCCGGCGCCGGTCGCCAGAATTGCCAGCGTGTCCTCGCCCTGCAGGACGCGAGACACGACCTCTTCTTGTCCCGGGTAGAACTCTTCAAACCCGAAGTGCGCTCGTAACGAGGCGCGCAGGTCCACGAAACCCCTCTCGTGCTCTCTAAATAACTGGAAACGCCGGGGCATCCATGCGGCGCCCCAGTATACGCTTAAACCGTAATCGTCTCAAACCCGTTTCACTCTACCCGTCGGCAGGCGCGTCCAAACCGCCCTCGTAAAGTCCCCCGAGTGTCCCTCTACCGTACCTGGCGCCCGCGGTCGTTTGCCGACCTGGTTGGGCAAGATGCCGTCGTTCGCACGCTGACCGCCGCGATCGAGGGCGGAAAGCTCGCCCACGCGTACTTGTTTTCCGGACCGCGCGGCTCGGGGAAGACGTCGGCGGCCAAAATTCTGGCCCGCTGCATAGACTGCGAAAACGGCCCCACGGCCACGCCCGATAACACCTGCGAGAACTGCCGGGCGATGCTCGCCGGAACGGCCCTCGACGTGCTCGAAATCGATGCCGCCAGCAACCGCGGAATCGACGAAATTCGGGCGCTCCGGGATGCCGTAAAGTTCGCACCGGCGGCAATGCGGATGAAAGTCTACATCATCGACGAGGCGCACATGCTGACCAAAGAGGGCGCCAACGCCTTTTTGAAGACGCTCGAGGAACCGCCCGCTCACGCGGTGTTTATTCTGGCCACGACCGAGCCGGAAAAGCTCCCGGTGACGATTCTCTCGCGCTGCCAGCGGTACGCGTTTCGCCGGATCGCGATACCGGTCATGATCGAAAAAATGCGCGAGATCGCCGCAGCCGAAGGGATCGCCATCGACGAAGCGGCGCTGGCCGCGATTGCGTACCGGGCCGACGGCGGCCTGCGCGACGCGTTGACGATGCTCGAGCAGGCGGGTGCCTATGCCGGCAGCGAGACCGTTACGGCCCAAACGCTGGACCTCGCGTTCGGCTCGACCGGCCGGATCTTCGCTCAGATCGTACTCGATGCCGCGATCGAGCGCGACGCGGCCGGGGCGCTGGCCGCCATCGAAACCGCCAGCGACGCAGGCACCGACATGCACGTTTTGATTCGCTCGGTGATCGCGGCGTTCCGCAACGTGCTGGTCGCGCGCGTAGATCCCCAACTGCTGGCCCGCGATTTGGCCCCCGAGGATGCGCAACGCGCGGCACTCCGCGCCAAGGACGTCCCGCAGAGCACGATCGTGCGGGCGTTACGGGCGTTGACCGACGCGGCATCGCTCGCCCGCTCGGGCGGCAACCCGCGTCTGGAGCTCGAAACCGCGCTGCTGCGCTACATCCTGGCCGGCGAGGACCCCTCGCTCGACGCCTTGTCGGCACGGCTGGCCGCACTCGAAGAGCGCAGCGGTGGCGCGCCGGCGACGGCGGCGGCGACCCCTCCGGTTTCCGCCCCGACC
>DATCGB010000185.1:0-4015 GCA_036509155.1 Candidatus Tumulicola sp.
CAGCGCGCCCGCAAGCTCGTGCAGCTCGTCGCCGACGTTTGGATAATGCCGGGGCTGCGCGCCCATCGCGCGCAGCGAGGCGGCGATGGCGTAGCGGTTCGAATCGCGGATTTCGCCGGCTTGTGGGCGCGCCGATGCGGCAACCAGTTCGTCGCCGCTCGACAGCACCGCGACGATCGGCCGGCGGTACACCGGCACCTCGACGATGCCCAGCGTCGCCAATACTCCGGCCTGCGGAGCCCCGATGCGCCGGCCCGCCCGCAGGATCGTCTCGCCGCGCTGCATGTCGGCACCGCGCGGTATGGCGTTGGCGCGTGCGTCGACGCGCGCGGGCACGTGCAGCGTCGAACCTTCGACCCGGACGTCTTCGATCGGCACCACCGCATCGGTTCCCGGAGGAAGCACGCCACCGGTTGGGATGCGCATTGCATGCGCGCTGGCAACCGGGGCGTCCGTACCGCCCGAACCCATCCGGACGTCGCCGGCGATGACGAAATCGCCCGGCGTGGCGGAGGCGGTTAGCGCGAATCCGTCCATTGCCGAACGCGCCGCGTTGGGGTAGTCGTCGTCGGCGTCGACGCGGGTCGCGAGAACGCGTCCGAAGGCTTCGTCGATCGAGACGCGTTCGATCGACGGCGGCACCGGCCGAACGCGCGAAAAATATGCAATTAGCGCTTGCTGCGGCGCCAGCAGGTTTTCGGTTACGAATCCCCGGCCAGGTAGGAGTGCCTTTGCAGGCTGCATAATGGCGCGCTTCTCCATGTTGGATATCGTCGTCGTCCGGCGGGATCCCGACCGCGTGAGACGGTCGGCCCGTCGCCGCGGGCTCGACTCGTCGTTCGTCGATGAGATTCTGCGTTACGACGTGGAGTACCGCTCCGCGCTTACCGCCGTCGAGCGAGCGAAAGCCGAAAAGAACCGCCTGTCGGGCGACGTCGGGAAGGCCCCGGACAAAGCCGCCGCCGCTCGCGAACTGCGCCCGCAGCTCGACGCGCTCGCGCAAACCATTGCCGAAATGCAAGAACGCGCGCGATCGTTATCGCCCGAACACGAAAGCTCCCCGCTGCGCGCGCTGCTCGAAAGCACGCCGAACCTTCTCGACGATTCGGTCCCCGATGGCGAGGACGAGAGTTCCAACGTCGTGATTCGAACGTGGGGGGAGCCGCGCAATTTCGAGTTCGCGCCGAAACCGCACTGGGAGCTGGGCGAGGCGCTCGACATCCTCGACTTCGAGCGCGCGGCCAAACTCTCGGGCAGCCGTTTCACCGTCGTGAAGGGCGCGGGTGCGCGGCTTTCGCGTTCCCTCATTCAGTTTTTTCTCGATCGCGCCGCCGCCGCCGGATACGTCGAGATCGTCCCGCCGTTCCTCGTGAGCCGCGCAACCATGTGGTCGACGGGTCAGTTAAGTAAGTTCGCCGACGCGATGTTTCGCGATCTCGACGCCGACCTTTTCATGATTCCGACCGCGGAAGTGCCGCTGACCGCGCTGCGCGGCGGCGAAATCCTGGACGCCGGCGAACTGCCGCTTCGTTACACCGCCTATACGCCGTGTTTCCGTAAAGAAGCCGGCGCGGCCGGCAAGGACACGCGCGGCCTGATTCGCCAGCATCAATTCGAAAAAGTCGAACTCGTATGGCTGACGATTCCGCAAGCGTCGGCCGCGGCCCTCGACACGCTGACGCAGGATGCCGAGGCGCTGCTGCAGGCGCTGAACCTTCCGTATCGCGTCGTCGCCCTATGCGCCGGCGACGTCAGCTTTAGCGCGGCTAAAACGTACGACCTGGAAGTCTGGTTTCCCAGCGCCGGCACGTACCGCGAAATCAGCTCGTGTTCGCTCTGCACCGACTTTCAAGCCCGGCGCGCGGGCATTCGCTTCCGGCACGACGCCAAGAGCAAACCCGAGTTCGCGCACACCCTGAATGGATCGGGATTGGCCGTCGGCCGAACGTTCGCCGCGCTTCTGGAAAACGGCCAGCAGCACGACGGTTCGATCGCCATTCCGGCGGCGCTGCATCCGTACACGGGCTTCGACACGATCCGCTAGCTTAGCGCGAATCGGCGTCGCGCACGAGCCTGTCGGCGAGCGCTTCGACGGCCATCGAACGGTCGCGCACGGTCGCCCCTGCCGGAAAGAATGCCTCGACCCGCACCGCGGTATGCGAATCGTCGATCGGCCGCAGCGTGCAGCGCACGCGTTCGTTGTTGACCAAGCCGAAGGCCGCCTCGATCGTGCCGCCGCGCCGCTCGTCGGTTGCGATGGAAGCTCCGAGCACGAGTTCGATCGCACGGAGAACCCGATCGTACGCCGCCTCGTAGCCATCCGGCAGTTCGAGATCTCGATGCGGGCGTAGGCCGACGCGCTGCCGATCTTTGCTCAGGTTCAGCCAACGAAAAAAGAAACTCATCGCAGCGTCGCGTATCCGACCGCGATGCCGATCGTTGCAATGCCGACCAGCGCGCCGGCCGGCAGCCAACTCTCGCGGCGGCGGGAAAACGCCAGCGTGTAGACGGCTTTGAGCACGTTGTTCGATGAAGTGGCAATAACGATCGCCAGCGCGGCCGTCGCGATCCCGAGCTTCGCGAGCCCGCCTTGCGCCAGGCTCAACACGAACGGATCGATGTCGGTGACGCCCACTACCGTCGCCAAACCCAACACGCCGGCCCGCCCCAAGTGCGCCGATACGAACGTCGTGACGATGGAAATCGCCACCAGCAGCGCGGCGAAGATTAACGCCGTCGAGAGTTGCAGCGGATTGGGGGCCGGGTCGGGCACATCCACCGTCCGCCCGGCGGAGCGGTCGCGAAACCAGGCAAACGCCAGCATCAGCCCGCACGGCACGAGCGTCGGCAGCAGCAGCGCTTTTCCGAGGGCGAGGCTGAAAATCGAACAGATGGCGAGCACGCGCAGGTACATCATGCCGGTGGCCGCTACGATTCCGGCTTCGAACTGCGCGGTCATCCCGGCTTCGCGCGAGCGGCGCGCCAACACGACCGTCGTCGCGGTCGAAGAGTAGAGTCCGCCGAGGATCGATGCGATCAGGATTCCGCTGCGCGGAAAGACGTACCGCTGCAACAGGTAGCTGGCGTACGAAATCGACGAGACCGCGATCACGGCCAGCCAAACGCCAAACGGCGTAATCGACGTATACGGTATCGCCGGGCGGCCGGCCAGTAGCGGTAGGACGATGCCCACCAGAATGAGAAACTTTCCAGCGGTAACGATCTCTTCGCCCGAGACGCGATGCGCCCAATCGTGAAGCGTTCGCTTTCCGCCCAACAACAGCACGGCGGCCACGGTCGTGGCGACGCAAATCCACAACGGCTGCGTGAGCGCGAGCGGGCCCAGAACGTAGGCGAGGACGTTGCAAGCCGGCACGATGAAGCCGCTCTCGATCGACGGATCGCGAGCGTATTGAGCGCGCAGGTACGCGTCGACCCAGCATCCCAGAACCAGCAGCCCGGCGATGAAGGCGATCGCAAAGTGCGGCTCGAGCACGTAGAGCGAGCCTCCTACCAGAGCCAACAGGGGGAACGTCCGCACGCCGCCCGGGCGGTGCGGTTTTTCACCGGAGTAGAATTCTTCGAATGCGAATCCGAAAAACAACGACAGCCCCAACAAGAGCGCGAAGCGTTCCGCGCCGATGTCGGAAAAGGCGGTCACGAAAGTTCCCGAATTAACTCCAACAGCTCCTGGCGGTCGAGGTAGCGAATGTGGCCGCGTTCGCGCCGCAGAACGTTGCGCGACTCGAGTTCCGCGATCGCGCGGGCGGCGACTTCCTTGACGGTCCCGGCCGCGGCGGCAATCTGCGACTGCGTCACCGTCGCCAGCGAGGCGGCGGCCGGGACGAGTCCGCGTTCGGGCATCGCGTAGGGCACCAGCACGCGCGCGATGCGCGCCAGGATCGGCAACGCCGAAGAGCTCGTGAGGAAAGATTTCGTACAAAATCCGCTCGCGATCGATGTCGTGTCCTTTGGCCCGCACCACGATGCCTTCGGTGACCACGCCGATAAATGG
>DATCGB010000186.1:0-3853 GCA_036509155.1 Candidatus Tumulicola sp.
CCCCGACCTCGCGGCCGCCGGCTCAAAAAATTCAGCACGTCATCGTGCTGATTCAGGAAAATCGGACCTTCGACAATCTGTTCAACGGATATCCGGGTGCCGACACGCAATCGTACGGCTACACCCACGACGGCAAAAAGCTGACGCTCAAACGCCACGCGCTCGACAGTAAGCCGACGCCGCGAAACGGCTACGAACAGTTCGTCACGGAGTGCGATTTGCAGGCGGGCGCGTGCAAGATGGACGGATTCGACATTCCAACCGTCGAGGGCCAATCCGGGACGTACGTCTATCAGTACGTAAATCCGGCCGACGTGAAGCCGTATTGGGACCTCGCCCATCAGTACGTCCTGGCCGATCGCCTCTTCCAAACCCAAGGCAGCGGAAGTTTTACCGCGCATCAAGATCTGATCGCGGGCGGCACGCTGATAAATCCGACCGAAGCGTTGATCGACAATCCTTCGAACCAGCCGTGGGGATGCGATGCAGTGAAAGGCACCGTGACGTCGCTCATTTCTACGAGCGGCGAATTCCAGCCCAACGCCGGGCCGTTCCCGTGCCTGAGTTATCGGACGCTTCGCGACTTGCTCGACGCGAAGGGCGTCAGTTGGAAATACTATACGCCCAAACTCAACATGAGCTTCGCCGGAAACATTTGGAACGCGTTCGATGCAATTCACGCCGTGCGTTACGGACCCGAGTGGAAGAGCAACATCGCCGTGCCGGCCTCGCTGCTGACCGACATTTCCGGCGGGAAGCTGCCGTCGATGTCGTGGGTTTGCCCGGAGTTCGACAACTCCGACCATCCGGGCGCCGGAGATACCGGGCCGTCGTGGGTGGCCCAGGTGGTCGACGCCGTCGGCACCAGTCAATATTGGAACTCGACCGCGATCGTCGTCCTGTGGGACGACTGGGGCGGCTTCTACGATCACGTTCCGCCCCCGCAAATCGACTACCAGGGTCTCGGTTTTCGCGTGCCCATGCTGGTCGTCTCGCCCTATGCGAAGAAAGGCTACGTGTCGCATACCCAGTACGAGTTCGGCAGCATCGTAAAATTCGTCGAGGATACGTGGCATCTAGGACGCCTCGATACGACCGACCTGCGCGCCAACGGCCTCGACGACTCGTTCGACTTCACGCAAAAGCCGCGTCCCTTTAACCCGATTCCGGCGAGGTATTCGCGCTCGTTCTTCCTGCATCAGTCCCCGTCCAACCGCCCGCTCGACGACGGATGAACGGGGAGGAGCGACGGGGCAGCCCTCGAACCCGTTTCCCTTCCGCCGAACCCTTTACACTGCCGATTTTTTCCGCGGCCTTTCGGCCATGCGGACGAGCGCCTTAAAACTTGAACGAAGATATCATCCTACAAGTCAACGTCGAAGACGAAATGCGAGAGAGCTATCTTTCGTATGCGATGTCCGTTATCGCGTCGCGGGCGTTGCCCGACGTGCGCGACGGTCTCAAACCCGTGCAGCGGCGGATCCTCTACGCAATGCGCGAGATGGGCTTCGAACCCACCAAGCAGCACCGCAAGTGCGCCGGTATCATCGGCGAAGTCCTTAAGAGCTATCACCCGCACGGCGATCAGTCGGTCTACGACGCGCTCGTGCGCCTCGCCCAGGATTTTACGCTGCGTTACACGCTCGTCGACGGACACGGCAACTTCGGGTCGATCGACCCCGATCCGCCGGCGGCGTACCGCTACACCGAGGCGCGCCTCGCCCGCACGGCGCTCGACGTGCTGGCCGACATCGACAAAGAAACCGTCGCGTTCGTTCCCAACTTCGACAACCAGGGAATGGAGCCGAGCGTTCTTCCGGGGCGCCTTCCGCAACTGCTGATCAACGGTTCGTCGGGAATTGCCGTCGGCATGGCCACGAACATTCCGCCGCACAACTTGAACGAAATCTCCGACGCGATTGCGGCGTTGATCGACGACCCGCAGACCGGCGACGACGCGCTCGCCGACATCGTTAAAGGCCCAGACTTTCCGACGGGCGGTACGATTCTCGGGCACGAGGCGATCCGCGAGGCTTATCGGACGGGCCGCGGCTCGGTCGCCATTCGCGGTAAAGCCGAGATCGTCGAGGATCGCGGGCGCCACAAAATCATCATCACCGAAATTCCGTATCAGGTCTACAAGTCGCGGATCATCGAAGCGATCGCCGAGGCACATTCCGAAAAGCGCATTCAGGGCATAGCTCGTCTCGACGACGAGTCCAATCGTAAGGGCATGCGCGTGGTGGTCGAGCTGCAGAAGTCCGCCACGCCTAAGGTCGTTCTCAATCAGCTTTTCAAACACACGCCCCTGCAGGCGAGCTTCGGTTTCAACATGCTCGCTCTGGTTCCGGTCGGCGCCGCGCGCGCCGACGGGTCGGTCGCGCTCGAACCGCAAGTTCTCTCGCTCAAGCAACTGCTCGAGCATTTCATCGCGCATCGCAAGGACGTCATCGCGCGACGCACGCGCTACGACCTGCGCAAAGCCGAAGAACGCGCGCACCTTCTCGAAGGCTACCGGATCGCGCTCGACAACATCGACGAAGTCATCGAGATCGTCCGCGCCAGCCAGACTACCGACGAGGCCAAACAGCGTCTTTCCGCGCGCTTCGCGCTGAGCGACGTGCAGGCTCAAGCGATCGTCGACATGCGCCTGCGCACGCTCGTGGGACTCGAGCGGGCGAAGATCGAGAACGAGTATGCCGAGCTGATCAAGACGATCGCCGAGCTGGAGGACATCCTGAACAGCCCGCGGCGGATCGCGCAGATCGTCAAGACCGAAACCCTCGATATCAAGAAGCGGTTTGGCGACGCCCGGCGCACGTCGATCGAAGCGGCCGAAAACGAAATGTCGATGGAGCAGCTGATACCGAATATCGACGTCGTCGTGACGTACACGGTCGGCGGCTACATCAAGCGCGTGACCCTCGACACGTTCCGGACCCAGAACCGCGGCGGGCGCGGCGTGACCGGCATCTCGAATCTCAAACGCGAAGACGTAGTGGCCAACTTCTTCGTGACCAAGACGCACGATCACGTGCTCTTCTTTACCAACAAGGGACGCGTCTATCGGCTTCGCGGATACGAAATCCCCGACACGACGCGCCAGGCTCGCGGCACCGCCTTGGTCAACCTTTTGACGCTGCCGCCGGGCGAGGAAGTTTCGGCCGTCTTTCCGATCGACACGTTTGGCGGCGAGAAGTACCTCGTCATGGTGACGAAACGCGGCGTCATCAAGAAGACCAAGCTGCAAGAGTTCGCCAACGTCCGCCGTAACGGTCTCAACGCGATCAATCTCGACGAGGGCGACGAGTTACTGGCGGTCGATCTTTCGGACGGATCGCACGACATCATCTTGGGGTCGACGCACGGAATGGCCGTGCACTTCAACGAGAAGAACGTGCGCCCGATGGGCCGCAACGCGCGCGGCGTGAAAGCCATGACGCTGGATAAGGCCGATACGATCGTCGCCATGGGCATCGTGGAGGACGGCCGCCGCGACGTGCTGCTGGTGACGTCGCTGGCGTTTGGCAAGCGCACGCCGATCGACGACTACCGGCACACGTCCCGCGGCGGAAAAGGCGTCAAAGCGTTCGCCCGTCAGCGTGCCGACATCGGCCAAGTCGTCGACCAAATCCTGGTCGCGCCCGACGACGAACTGCTGATGATCACGACCGGCAATCAGGTGATCCGAATAAAGGTGGCGGAGATCCGCAAGACCGGCCGGGATGCGAAGGGCGTGCGCCTGCAGCGTCTGGGCGACGGCGAGGAAGTCATCGCGATCACCAATCTCGGCAAGCAGGCAAAACTCATTACCGACATTACGGGCGAGCCGCCGTCCCCGCTCTAGGAGCGG
>DATCGB010000187.1:0-3966 GCA_036509155.1 Candidatus Tumulicola sp.
CTTCCAGCCGGACCGGCTGCACGCGGCCGCCGCTGAGCGCGATCAGCGCGCCGCTGCCCCCTTCGAGCAGGTAGCGGACCGCGCCGTACCCGAGCGTTCGCGTATAGTCGAGATCGAACGGCACCGGCTTGGCGCAGCGCAGCTCGTAGCCGATGTCTTTCGCCATGACGGTCGTCGAGAGGCCGATGCCGGCTAGCCGCCGGCGCACGCCATCGCGCAAGACCGTGCCGATCGGAATGTCGGCCAGTCGAACGTGCCCGAACGCGTCGCGCTCGGCGGCGTCGAGCGCCGATGCCAAGACGTCGACCGGAATCCGTTCGGCGATGCCTTCGGCGACGATTGCGACGCCGTGATCGTTGCCGGCCGCGCGTTGTTTGACGATCGCGCCGACGATCGTATCGATCACCGCCCGCACGTCGATCTCGTTCGGAAACTCTTCCGGGATGACCGCCAGCGTCGCGCCGGCCGCCTTGCACATGCCCAGCGCGAGCGCGCCCGACTTACGCCCCATGCTTACGACCACGTACCAGCGCGTCGTCGTGCGCGCGTCCTCGATCAAGCTCTCGATGATGCCGGTGCCGACCGAACGCGCCGTTTCAAAGCCGAACGTGGGAGCGTTGTCGGGCAGCGGAAGGTCGTTGTCGATCGTCTTGGGCACCGTTGCGATGCCGATTTTGCCGGCGGCGCGCTCCGCAATCTTGGCCGCGCCGAACGTCGTGTCGTCGCCCCCGATGCACACCAGGTAACGCACGTCCAACGCCTGGAGCGCGGTGATGCAGCGTTCGAGCGATGCCTCGTCTTTGGCCGGATTGGTACGCGACGTGCGCAGAATCGAGCCGCCGCTATTGTCGATGCGCGACATTTCGTCGCGCGTCAGCCGGGCGGTCTTGGGCGGCGTTCCGGCCGCCAAATCGCGATAGCCGTCGTAGATGCCGAGCACCTGCAGCCCGCAGTTCATCGCTTCGCTGGCGGCCGACGCGATCACGCCGTTGATGCCCGGCGCCGGGCCGCCGCCGACCAAAATGCCGAGCGTCGTCATCGTGCCACCAAGCGAATCACCGCGGCCAGATCTTCGAGGTCGGGCAGCACGCGCGTGGCGAGCGACGGGTCTTCACCGGTGCGGTCGCGGTCGACCCAAATGCGCGGAATGCCGGCCGCGCGCGCGGGAACGATGTCGTGAAACCAACTGCACGCAACGTGAACCCACGGCGCGTCGCCGATCGTTTCGCGAAAGCGACGAAAGTGCCCCGGCGCCGGCTTGTAGCTGCGGACCTCCTGCGCGGTAATCACGCGATCGATCGGCGCCCCGAGCGTCGCCGCCGTCTGCTCGAATAAATCTACGTCACAGTTCGTCAGCACCGCCAACCGCCAGCCGTCATCGCGCAACTGCGCCAGCGCGGGCAACGTATCCGCAAACACCGGGAGCGTCGCCCAATCGTCGGCGATGACCGTCGCGGGCACGGCCGCCTCGGTTCCCAGCTCGGCCATCGCCCGCTCCAAGGCAATCCGCGTCACCTCGCGATACGGCCGGTAGGACTCGGATTCGACGATCGGCTCGAAGTGGTGAAACGCCGCGACCAGCTCCTGCGGCCGGCGCGCGCCGGCCCGTTCGAGAATCGCCCGAAAGCCGCCGTCCCAATCCACCAACGTCCCAAAACAGTCAAACGAAACCCACCGCTCGCTCATGATACGGGACGCTTATTCCCCCAAAATGCCGGCTGCGCCCGCGGCCAACCCTGGGCAGAGCGCGCATCCTAAAGGGATAGGCGTGGCTCGGTTCAATATTAGGTGTGCCTAACATGGACTTTCGATGTACCTTTCCGGGCCGCCGGCTTCTTCTTCTCGCAGTGGTGCTGGCGGCGGGAGCGTTGTTCCCGGCGGCGGCGCGGGCTGACGCCGATGCAGCGCCGGCCGCCAACTCCGCGAGCTTGGGCCTTCAGCCGATTCGCGGACCGATTCCGGCGGCGACCCCGGCTCCCGGTGAATCGAAGATCTTCCGACGGCCGGACGGCTCCTACCAAGCCGTTCCCGACATGCGCGGCAAAACCAAGACGTTTCATATCGTCGAGCGAGCCGCGCCGTGGACGCTCAAGCCCGGCTTGACCGTGATGGCCAACACGTATAACGGCGTCGTGCCCGGACCGGCATTGGTCGTGAACCAGGGCGATACCGTTACGATCGACTACGCCAACGACGACCCGACGCCCGACACGATCCACTTGCACGGCATTCACGACATTCCGGTCTCGATGGACGGCGTCGGCGGCATTTCGCAGCCGCTCGTGCCGCAGGGCGGCCGCTTCACGTATCGCTTCGTCGCCTCGGAGCCCGGGACGTTCATCTATCATTCGCACGATAACGAAGCGATGCTCAACTCGGGCGTGTACGGCGCGATCGTCGTGAACCCGACGAACCCGCTGCCCGTCGAACGCGGCTTGAGCCACGATTTCATCGAAGTCATCTCGTCGTGGCAAATCCAAAGCGCGGCCGAAAACGAGTTCACGCTAAACGGCAAAGAGTATCCGGCCACGCAGACGCTCGACGTGAAACGCGGCCAACGCTTTCGGATTCGCTGGATCAACATCTCGGGCGAAAACTTCCACACGATGCACACGCACGGGCACTACCAGCAGATCGTCGCGCGCGACGCGCGGCCCGTCACGTACACCGACGTCGAAGACACCGTGCTGCTTGGGCCCGGGCAGCGAATCGACGCGATCGTCAAAGCCGACGCCCAGCCGGGAACGTGGCTGCTGCACTGTCACGTGCTCGATCACATGGAAGACGCGCAGGGAATGCCGGGCGGCCTGATTACCGCGATTCATTACATCGGCACGCCCAACACGCTGGCCTCGATGTACGATGCGATGAAACCGTCGATGCACGCGGCGGCCGGCAAACCGTTGAGCTTCGGGATGACGGTCCTGCTGGGAGCGATCGCCGGCTTCACGATTTTCCTCGGCCTGCCGATCGCCCGTGCGCGGCGCGTCTCGCCCCAAACCATCGCCCTGCTCAACGCGCTGGCGATCGGCATCCTGCTTTATTTAGTCGTCGAAATCGCCCAGAGTGCAATCGCGCCGATCGTGCAAGGCGTCAACGCGTGGCACGCCGGCGCGTCCGCATTTCCGACCTGGCTGGCCGTCGTTTTCGTCCTCGGTTTGCTGCTGGGTCTGGTCGGCTTAGGCAGCCTGGCGACCCACTTTACACGCAGCGCCGCCCAGCACGCCGAAAACCCGATGGTGCTCTCGACGATCATCGCGATCGGCATCGGCGCGCATAACTTCGGCGAGGGTCTGGCGATCGGCGCGTCGGCGGCGTCCGGCGCGACCGCCATCGCGGTGGCGCTAATCGTCGGCTTCGCACTGCACAACGCGACCGAAGGCTTCGGCGTGGCGGCGCCGCTGGTCGGGCGGTTCGTGCCGTCATGGTTTCAAATTGGCGTCGCCGGCCTGATCGCCGGCGGCCCGACGTTCCTGGGAACGGTCGTCGGCTATCAGTTCTACTCCCCAACGCTGTCGGTGCTGTTTCTGGCGACGGCCGTCGGCGCGCTCGTGTTCGTGATCGGCGAACTCTGGTCGATGCTGCGCAAGACCGGCCTCACGGCGTTGGTTACCGCGACGATGACCGGCGGCTTTTTGATCGCATTCGCGACCGAATTGTTCATCGACGTCAGCGGCGGATAAACTCCGAGGCTCCGGCGTGGCGCCGCCGAAGCCACCACCGATGAACGCTCTTCGTTACGCCGCCTGCCTGACGCTATTGGCTTGCCTGCTGCCGCCCGCTCCGGTCGCGGCCGCCGGGACGCACACGTACGTCGCCGACCCGCGCCATTCGAGCGCGCAGTTCACGATTACGCACTTGGGTCTCTCGCACGTGCGCGGCGTCATTCCGATCGCCTCGGCGGTCGTCGTCGCGGCGACGCCGCAGCTGCCGGACAAAATCGACGCAACGCTCGATGCCGGCGGC
>DATCGB010000188.1:0-2233 GCA_036509155.1 Candidatus Tumulicola sp.
CTGCCGAACGTTCCAGCCGGCGTCGCCGCGCGGCTGCGTGCGATTGCCGATCCGGCGCATACGCTGCCGATTCCGTACGAGTTCGACAAGCAGACGGCGACGCCGGTCGCCGTCGACGGCGTATCGGGTCTCGCAATCGGCGATGAGTCGCGATTTGGTGCGGGCGTGCTCTGGGTGAAAGGCGGCCTCGTGTACGTCGTCGCCGGGCAGATGAAGGAAAGTGAGGCGATCGCGCTTGCGAACTCCGTCAGGTGATCCCGTTATCGACGTCTCCGGGATCGAGAAACGCTTTGGCGATACGGTCGCCGTCGCCGATCTCTCGCTGCGCGTCGAGCGTGGTTCGCTCTTCGGCTTTCTCGGGCCGAACGGCGCCGGCAAAACGACGTCGGTAAAGATGCTGCTCGGGCTCGTGCGTCCGTCTGCCGGGAAGGGCCGCGTCCTCGGCGCACCGCTCGGCGATCGCGCGGCGCGCGCGCGCATCGGGTATCTACCCGAACTCTTTCGCTATCCAGAATGGCTGACGGGCCGCGAGGTACTGAAGTTCCACGCGGCGCTCGCGGGAATCGCGCCGGCCGCACGATCGAGCGAAGTCGATCGCGCGCTCGAAATCTCGGGACTCGCGGCGCGTCGCGACGATCGCGTCGCCGGGTATTCGAAAGGCATGCAGCAGCGTCTGGGACTTGGCGCCGCACTCTTAGGACGGCCCGAGCTGGTATTTCTCGACGAACCGACGTCCGCGCTCGACCCGGTCGGGCGGTACGACGTACGCGATCTGCTGCGCGCGCTCGCGGCGCGAGGGACCACGGTGTTCCTAAACTCGCATCTGCTCACCGAAGTAGAACAAGTCTGCGATCGCGTGGCGATCGTTCGCGCGGGCCGGGTCGTTGCGAGCGGAACGCCGGCCGAAATCGCCGGCCCGCAGCTCGGGGTTCGCGTTCGCGCGACGGCAAACGGTGTGTCGCTGCTGCAGTCGCTCGCTCCATTCGGCGACGTTCTCGTCGAGGAGGGCGGAGCGTTCGTTCGCGGCGTCGATGGCGATCGCGTGCCCGACGTCGTCGCGGCCCTGGTTGCGTCCGGCGCCCGCGTCTACGCCGTCTCACCGGTTTCGCAGTCGCTGGAGGACCGGTTCCTCGAAATGATGAGTGCGCCGTGACACGCATCGCCATCCTGACGGTCGTTGAGATCGCGCGCCGGCGTTTTGCGCTGCTCGCCGCGCTCGGCGTCGTCGCCCTGGCCGCGCTGTCGGGCTGGGGGCTTCACGCCATGCGTGCCGGCGGGGGCGCGCATTCGCATCCGCTCGACGCGACCAACGCGCGGCTGATGGCCGCGTTTATCCTGCCCTTCATCTCGTATCTCTTTAGCTTCGTCCTCGCGTTTTCGGCTGCGATGTCTGCCGCGACCATGCTGTCCGCCGAAGTCGAGTCCGGCGTGCTGCTGCCGATCCTCGCGCGGCCGATTTCTCGAACGGCCGTCGTTTTCGGCAAAGCGCTGGGATTGAGCGCGGTCATCGTCGCCTTCGCAGCACTCTACGGACTGTTCGAGTATTCGGTCGTCTTTGCGGTCAGCGGATTCGTGCCGCCGCATCCCGTGCTCGCGATCGCTGCGCTCGCCGGAGAGGGCGTCGTCGTTCTCGCGCTGACGCTGGCCTTGGCCTCGCGTCTGCAGGCGATCGCGAGCGGTCTCGTCGCGATTCTGGGCTTCGGCTTCGCGTGGTTTGCCGGCATTGCCGGCAGTCTTGCGGCGTTCTACAAGAACGAAATGCTGGTGCACGCGGCAACGATCGCGCAGCTGCTGTTGCCCACCGACGCCTTCTGGCGCCTCTCCGCGTTTCAACTCGAGCCCGCGCTTTTGATCGCCCAGATTCAGAAGGGAGGAGGATGGCCCGGGCCATTCTTCGTGGTGGCCCCTCCGCCGCCGGCGATGACGATCTGGGCGGTCGTGTGGATCTTTCTGATGCTGGTCATCGCCGCGAGGAGTTTTTCGACCCGCGACGTCTAACGTTGCGGCATGACCGAGGCCGGATACCTGCTCTACGACGTCTTTACCGACCGGGCGTTTGAGGGCAATCCGCTCGCAATTTTCCCCGACTCGGCGCTCGACGATGCGACGATGCAGCGGATCGCGCGCGAGCTGAATCTCGCGGAATCGGTCTTTCTCACGCGCGGGCCGGAAGGCGTTGCCGCAACGGTGCGCATCTTTACGCCGCTGCGCGAAATGCCGTTTGCGGGGCATC
>DATCGB010000189.1:0-4947 GCA_036509155.1 Candidatus Tumulicola sp.
CTGCGCGAGTATCAGGCCATCCTTCCCTTGCGCGGCAAGATCATCAACGCTTTCAAAAGCCGCGAAGACAAGGTGCTGGCCAACGAAGAGGTCCGCAGCATGATCTCGGCCATCGGCGTGGGCATCGGCGAGGAGATCGACCTCGACAAGCGGCGTTACAACAAGATCGTCATCATGACCGACGCCGACGTCGACGGCTCGCACATTCGCACGCTGCTGCTGACGTTTTTCTACCGGCAGATGCGACCGCTCGTCGACCAAGGGCACGTCTACATCGCGCAGCCGCCGCTGTACGGAATCCGGAAAGGCAAGAAGCAGTGGTGGGCTTTCAGCGAGGCCGACTACAAGGCCGTCATGGGCGACCAAGACCCGAAAGACTTTACCATTCAGCAGTACAAGGGTCTGGGCGAAATGGACGCCGATCAGTTGGCCGAGACGACGATGGAAGTGGGGCACCGCCGGCTCGAGCAGATCATGGTCGAGGACGCGGTCGAAGCCGAGCAGATCTTCACCGACCTCATGGGCGACAAAGTCGAGCCGCGCAAGCAGTACATCTTCGAATACGCCAAAAGCGTCAAGAACCTCGACCTTTAGAGGGGCCCTTCGCGGCGCTTCGCAGGCCGTCGAGCCGTTCGCTCACCGAAACGTAACGCGTTGCGTGCAGGGGCCGCGTTGCCGCCGGGGGGTATATGAACCCCAGACGTGCGCAAGCGCTTGGTAATCGGCCTGGTGGCCGCCGTGATCGTAGCCGGACTCGTGATCGCGCGCCGTCACGAGCTCCTGCGCTTTGCCATCGAAACGTCGACTGGCCTCGCCAGCGGGTACGGCGTCCGCATTGGAGACCAGCGCATCGGAAGCGCCCAGGCGGCGCTGTTCAACGTACACGTCTCGCGGGCGGGCGTGCCGTTGCTCGATGCCAAGCGGATCGACGTCCGATATTCGCTGCGCGACCTTCTGCCGGGCAGCACGCGTCGCTTCGGGCTCGTCTCGGTCGACATCGCCGATGCGAAGCTGACGGTCGTGCGCTTCAAGGACGGCACCTATAACTTTATGGCCCCGGCCAGGCCGCGCTTGCCCGTGGTACCGGCCCCGGTGCACGTCGTCCCGGTCCCGATCCGTTTCACCCTGCGCATGCACAACGCATCGCTCCAGCTGCGCGAACCGGGCGCTTTCGATCCGAGCGCCCGGGCGGTCGGCATCGAAAAGTTTAACGTCGACGCGTCGATCGACTCGGGGGCGCGCACGCACTATACTTCGCGCGGAGCTTTCCAGGGGCCCAGTCGCCCGCAGCCCTTCACCATCGTCGGAACGATCGACGCAACCCGTGGATACGCGATGCATCGCATGCGCGCCGCGCGCTTTCCGTTGCGCGCCCTGGCCAACTACTTCGCGTATACGCCGATCGTGCGAATCGTCCGGGGCCGCGCGCGTAACTTCGACGCGCGTCTGTACTCGCTCGACGTGCGCCCAAACGAGCCGACGAACTATCACGTAAACTTACAGCTCGACATCGACGGGGGGGCGATGCGGATGTCGGCGCTCGACGCGCCGCTCGAGGCGATTCACGGCCGTCTGCAGCTGGTCGACAACGCCTTTTTCCTGCGCCACCTTCACGCCACGCTGGCGGGTATTCCGCTGCACATGGCCGGCGGCATTTACGACCTCACCGGCGAGCTGACCGGCGGCGCGCAACTGCGTTTGGGCATCTACGGGAGCGGCGACCTCACGAAGCTCCGGCAAGCTTTTGCCTTTACGCGTAAAGAACCCATCTCCGGGCTCGTACACCTCGGCATCCTGGTCGAGGGGCCGCTCGGCGATCCTTTGATCGTCGCTCGGGCCCGTTCGCTTCACGCCGCTTACCGCGGAATGCCTTTCAACGCGCTCGACGCCGGCGTCATCTACAAGGATAACGTCGTGTCGCTGTTGCCGCTGCACGCCTACTACGGCGGCACCGAGGTCGGGGTTCGCGGCACGATGGCAATCGGAAAACATCTCCAATCCGAGATGGCCGTCCACGTCGTCGCTTCGGCCGACCGGCTGCCGTACCTCAACGGAATGCTCGGGAAAGAGCCGATGCTGGTCGATGCGGTCGCGCGGGGAACGGATTCGAATTTTTACGTGAGCGGGGCGGCCGCTTCGGCGCGCGGCGTCGCACGCGTCGCCGCGCTGGTCGAGCTCGATCCCGACGGTACCGGCAGCGTCGAACCATTTTGGCTGCATACCGAACGCGGCGATTTCGACGGCGGATATCGTCTCGACCGGCCGCACGATACGAGCGCCTTTTGGGCGTTGGCGAGCAACCTTTACATGCGGGCGCCGGCCTACAACGCGTTTCCGGGTTTAGCGTTGCCCAAAATTCCCAACGTGAACGGCCGCATCGAAAGGGTCGCGATTGCCGGCGGCGGGGCCGGTAAGGACATAACGCTGGCGGGTCGCGTTTCGGGCGACCGCACCGACATTGCCGGCATCAAGTTCGACCGGATCGCCGCGACGTTCGGCGGCTCGCTGACCGACGCGCAAATCGGCCGGCTGCACGCGTCGGGGCCGTGGGGGCGGTTCGACGGAGACGGCGCGTTTTCGTCGCAAGCTTTCGTTGCGAGCGGAAACTACCGCGGGACGTTTGAAGGGCTGCAGCCTTTCTTGGGCAGCGCGATTCCCGGCCGCGGTCCGGTTTCCGGTCACACGTCGGTTGCGGTCGAGCCCGGGCGCATCGTCGTTCAAGCTTCGAATCTCGCGATGCCCGGCGCTACCCTGCGCGGCATGCCGATCTCCAATGCGAGCATCACCATCGGCGTCGAGGGCGATCGCCTGCGCGTCTATTCGGCGCACGCGCACGCGGCCGGCGGCGACGTCGTCGCCGCCGGGACGTTTTCGTTGCGCGGCGGTGCCCTGCCGGCCGCCCGGGCCGGCGCGCTGGCGCTGGTCGTCAACCGCCTGGATGCGGCCGGACTGCACGGCATCGGGCTCCCGCTGGATGCCGGGCACCTCTGGGCAAGCGGCACGCTCGCTGCGGGCGCGCCCCTGCCCTCGTTTAGCGGTGGCGTAACCATTGCCGGCGGACGGGTGGCGCAGTACGCGATTTCCGGCGGCGGCGACGTTGCCTTAGCGGGTCAAACCGCGAGCTTGCATCGGGTCGTCGGATCGCTCGGAACGACGTATGCGCGCGTCGAAGGCAGCATCGGATCGCTTGCGTCCGGTGCGCCCACGTACGCCCTCGCCGCCACCGTCCCGGCGGCCGGCGTCGCCGCCGCACTGCGCTCGCTCCGATTCCCGACCTACCGTACGGACGGAACGTTCAACGCCCGGCTGCACGTCGGCGGTCGGGGGGGCGCGCCCACGGTTGCCGGAAGCGTCGCGGTACCGGCCGGCAACGTCAACGGGCTGCCGTTCGTCGACGGCGGCGCCAACCTGGCAGCCGACGCGCGCGGCGTAAGCGCGCGCGAGGGGCACGTGCGGGTCGCAACTACCGTCGTTAAGTTCGACGCCGTGTCGCGCCCCAACGACGTTGCAGCCGACGTTTCCGCACCGCGCGCCGATCTCGAGGACTTCGATAACTTCTTCGACACCGGCGATACGCTCGACGGGCACGGCTCGCTGAAACTGGGCGCGGCGTTCGTCGCCAATCGCCTAACGACCGGCGGCCACGTCGACGTCAAAGCATTTCGATACCGTAACCTGCCCATCGGCGACACGCTGGCTAGCTGGTCGAGTGCCCGCAACGTCGTCGACGGATCGCTTGCGGTGGGCGGAAACCAGGGCAGGCTGCGGGCGAGCGGGTCGATCGGCCTCGCGCGCGGATCGGACTTACCGTCGACGTTCGCACGTTCGCGCTACGATCTCAAGGCCGCCGTCGGCGATCTCAACCTTTCGCTCTGGGTCGCCGCCCTCGGATTTTCGAACGTTCCGATTACCGGTCGCGCGTCGGGCGCCGCAACCGTGCGCGGGACGTTTCCGCTCGCGGCCGTGCGCGCAAATGCGGCGATAACCGGCGGCACGATCGGGCCGCTCACGCTCGACACGGCCACCGCGGCGGTGCACTCGAACGGCGCGCGGCTGGCGATCGACAGCGCCCAAATGGTCACGCCCGGCCTGTCGGCTTCGGCGTCGGGTTCGCTCGGCTTTCATCCGCGGGACCCGCTGGCGCTGGAGGTCCACGCCGCCACCAACGACCTTCCGCGACTCGTCTATCAACTCGCGCGCGTAAAGATTCCGGTTAGCGGGGCGTTCGAGTCGACGCTGCAGATCGGCGGCACGCTCGAAGCGCCGACGTTCGTCGCCGGCGTCGACGCCAACGATGTCAAGGCATACGGCATCGGCATCGCCTCGATGTTCGGCGAAGTCCGCCTGCACGGCAAAACGTTGGTTCTTTCCAATGCGGGCGCAACGTTCGCCGCGGGCGAGGCGACGCTGGCCGGATCGCTGCCGCTTCAGATCGCACCGCTGCGAATCGGTCCGGCGAATCAGCCCATGAGTTTCGACGTCGACGTCATCGGACTCGACCCGGCGATCTTCGACTCGCTCGTGGGCAGCAATACGAAGCTCGCGGGAACGATCGACGGGCACATCGGTATTACGGGCACGATCCGCAAGCCGACGATCGTCGGCCACGCCTCGCTGGCAAAAGGCTCGTACGTCAGCGACGTGGAGCGAACGCCGATCACCGGCGCGAGCGCGCGCCTGACGTTCAATCGCACGAGTGCGTCGATCGACCAGGTCGCGGCCCGCGTTGGGTCGGGCACCGTGCAGGGCTCGGGACGCGTCGAATTCCCGAAAGGCTTTGAAGCGACGAGCGGGTATTCGTTCGTCGCCAAAGCGTCGGCCAAGGGTGCGCAGTTCGATCTGCCGGCCTACGGCAACGGCACGCTCGAAGCCGATCTCGCGCTGACCAAGACGCCCGCCTCCCAGGCGCTGCTCTCGGGCACGGTCACGCTCAGCAATGCAACGCTG
>DATCGB010000190.1:0-8829 GCA_036509155.1 Candidatus Tumulicola sp.
CCGTCCATCCGATTCTCGAAGACGACGACGCGCTCGATGGCCTTTATAGCGCCACGGTTGAGGCGACGCAGGCCTCCATCTACGACGCCCTGTTCGAATCCAAGACCCTTACCGGCCGGCGCGGCGCCACCGTCTACGGGCTGCCCGTCGACCGGGTGATGGCGATGCTGCGTGCGGCCGGCGCGATTTCGCCCGCGAAATCGACGCCCTGACCGGCGACGGCGCGACGGTTATCATCGCCCACTATCAAAGTACGGGGGTCGGGATTTTGGCCGGTCGTCCTTAAAGAAACGGGCGAGATCGCCGGCGAATGCGGTCTGTTTCCGGTCGCAGATAGCGACGACGTCGAGATCGCCTATATCTTTGCGTCGTCGCAACGCGGAAAAGGGTACGCGTACGAGGCGGCGTCGGCGGTGCTCGAGTATGCCTTCGACGTTCTCAAGCTGCCGCGCGTGGTTGCCTTCACCCATCGCGACAACGCGCGTTCGATCGCGTTGATCGATCGACTTGGGATGCGCTTCGACCGCGTGGTCCGCATCTTTCACGCCGACTTGATGCGTTATTTCAAAGACGCCGCCGTAGCTCGATAGGGCGGCGCTTGACCGAGCGGGCCGCTTTCGCTATACTATTAGTGTCCTAGTGTATTAGGACACAAAGACATGATTGACGCACGAAAACTCTTCGTCGACGACGCTTCGCCGGTTCCCGTTTACGCCCAGCTTTCGGAACAGCTGCTGGGCGCGCTGGCGCGCCGCGAGCTGCGGGTCGGGGATCGGCTGCCCAGCGTGCGCGACGTGGCCGCGGCTTTGGGAGTCAACCCGAATACCGTCAATCGCTCGTACGCCGAACTCGAGCGCCTCGGCGCGATCGAGACGCGGCGCGGGCGCGGGACGTTCGTTACGGCCCGGCGTGGGCGCCGCAGTTCGCCGGCTGCGCCGGGCCTAACGGAGATCGCCGAGCCGTTCGTGGCGCGTGCCCAAGCTCTCGGCTACCCCGGACGTCAAATCGTCACCACGGTTGCAAATATCGTAAGGAGACATCGATGAACGTTCTGTTAATCGTGGGGATCGTCGCGTTTGCGATGTGGTTCGAGCGCCGCCGTCGGGCGGTGTCGGTGCGGCGCACCGACCGGCTGCGCTCGACGCAATCGCGCCTATAACCCCGTCCGTTTCGGCCGCTTGCGCTCGTGGTATGATCTTGCGCGGAGGTATGCACCGTGAAGAAACGCCGACGGCGGCTAAAGCCGCCAAAGCTCGTGCCGCGCCTCGGTCCGGCGACGAACCTTCGCCCGGCCGGAGCGCACGAGTCGCTAAAACGCTACAACCGCAAGAAACTCAAAACCGCCCTACGGCAAGAAATTGCCGAGGGCGGTTTTCCGTTTGGTAGGTATGCCCTACAAGGTTAGGCGCTCGCGCATGAGTTGTGCGGATAGAGTGTACGGATGTACCTGGAGCGGGCGACGTTGCGGGACGACAATAGTGCTAAGGAAGTGGCCACCCTCTTCGGCCGCCGGTTTCGATCGGGAGAACCCAGTGATGAACGCTTCAGACACACGTTGCTCGTCGCTCAATGCCTACCTCACCGTGAAACTTTCGTTGCTTGGTTAGGCTAACTTTACAAGCAGCATCGGCGGTGCGTTTGCGGGCCGCCTACTAAGAAATCAGGTCGCGCTCTACCAGGATGCTGCGCGGGTCGATCAAGTGTTTGTTCAAACCGAGCTTCTCGGGAGCCACGCCTAGCGCGAACGCGACGAGCTGCGGCAAGTGGAAGGTCGGCAGATCGGTGCGGCCCCAGCGGGCGGCCGAATCGGCCTGGTAGCCGTCCAGCGCTAGGTGGCACAGCGGACACGGCGTGATCACCGCCTCGGCGCCGCGGTCCTTGGCCATTCGCATGTTCTGTCCGACCATATCGGCCGCGACGTTGTCTTTCTCGAGCTGGATGTGAAAGCCGCAGCAGCGCGTCTTGCCGGCGTAATCGACGGCTTCGCCGCCCAGCGCTTCGATAACGTCTTCGAGCGAGTGCGGATTACGCGCCGACTCCCAGCCGTTGACGCTTTCCGGGCGGATGATGTGGCATCCGTAAAACGGCGCCACCTTGAGCCCGTTGAGCGGATGCACGACCATCGCGCGCAGCGCGTCCAGGCCGATGTCGTCGATCAGCAGCCAGAGCAGATGGCGGACCGTGACGTTTCCCGCGTACTTCGCGCCGAACTTTCCGAGGATCGCATTGGCGTGATCCATGCGCTCTTCGCTCTCCAGCAGTTCCTTGTTGGCCGCTCGCATGTGGCCCGTGCAGGTCGAGCAGATCGTGATGACGTCGTCCAGCCCGAGGGCTTCGGCTTGCGCGTACGTGCGGGCGTTGAGGACGCGGGCGACGTCCCGGTTGATGTCGTTGACGACCGAAGCTCCGCAGCACGAGGCCGCCGTCAGCTCGATAAGCTCGATGCCGAGCTTGTCGGCCAGCAGCATCGTCGAATTGAACAGTTCCTTGCACGACTCTTTCGCCACGCAGCCGGGGAAGAATCCGTACCGCTTGGTTTCGGCCGAACGCGTGCGCGCGTGGGCGTCGCGGGGAAGGTTTTCGGGGAGAAGGACGGTGCTCATTAGCTGACGGGAACCTCCAGCGCATCGAATATCGTGCGAACTTCGTCGACTTTGGGAATCGGCTTGACGAACGGCGGCGGCAGTTTGCCTTTGGCCGCCATCCGCAAGCCGAGCGGCGCGACCTTTAGCAGCCCGCGCACGTTAAACCGGCCGACCGTTCCTTGAATGACCTCGGTTTCGGCCAGCATGCCGGTCTGTTTGATCGTTTTGCCGACCACCAGCGCGTGCCGCGGGCCGCGCTCGTTCATCATCACGCGATCGTTGATCGCCGCCCGTTTCACGTCGACGATCCGGTCGTGCGGATCGACGTGTTTCGGACAGTACGAACAGGCGTAACAGTGGGCGCACAGCCAGAGGTAATCTTCGCTGATTTGCGCGATCCGCTCCTTACGCTCGCCGTCGCGGACGTCTTCGATGAAGCGGTAGGCGTATGCGATCGCGGCCGGTCCGGCGAACGCCGGATCGACGCTCACGACCGGACAGAGCGCGTAGCAGGTGGCGCACATGATGCAGTTGGCCACGTCGACGAGCTTCTTCATGTCGTCGGGCGACACGCGGCGCTCGCGTTCGTGCGCCGAGTCGGCATCGGTGGGCTGCAGGTAGGGTTTGAGGCGCGCGTACTTGTCCCAGAACGGGTCCATATGCACGACCAGATCCTTCATCGGCTGGAAGTTCGGCATCGGGTCGATCGTGACGACGTTGCGATCGTCCATAACCGTGTTGCACGGCGTCTTGCACGCCAGGCCGGTTATGCCGTTGATGTTCATCGAGCACGAACCGCAGATCGCCGAACGGCAGGAGCGTCGAAAGCTGATCGAACCGTCGACCTCGGCTTTAGCCGCTTCCAGCGCGTCGAGCACCGTGGTCGTCTCGGGTATGTCGACGGTCACCGCGTCGCGATGCGGAACGACGTCGGTGGCTTCGTCGAAGCGGAAAATGTCGAGTGTAACCTTGGCCATGTCGTTAGTACGTTCTCACTTGCGGGTCGAACTCGGTAATGGTGACCGTGCGCGAATAGTCGAGCCGCGGCGGGCCGTCCGGCTGGCGCCACGCCAGCGTGTGCTTGAGCCAGTTCGCGTCGTCGCGCTCGGGGTAGTCGGTGCGCGCCTGCGCGCCGCGCGATTCGGTGCGTGCGAGGGCGCCGGTCGCCAGCGCCAGCGACGCGTCGATCAGAAAGTCGGTTTCCAGCGTTCCCACCAGATCGGTGTTGAAGGTCGCCGATTTGTCCATTACGTACACGCCGGCGTCGAAGTCTTTGCGGACGCGCGTCAGGTCCTCGACCGCCTTGGTCAGGCCCCGTTCCTCGCGGAAAATAAACGTGTTGGCGCTCATCGTTTCGTTCATGGCGCGACGCAACTGGGGGGCGCGCGTTCCGCTCGTCCGTGAAAGGAGTTCCGCCAGGCGATTCTGCTCGAATTTCAACGTCCGCTCGGACGGTTTGACGTCGCCGAGCGTCTTGATGTAGCCCAGGGCGTGGGTGGCCGATCGGGCCCCGAAAACGATCGTCTCGAGCAGCGAGTTGCCGCCCAGCCGGTTGGACCCGTGAACGCTGACGCAGGCGCATTCCCCGGCCGCGTATACCCCGGGCACGCGGGTGGCGCCCCACTTGTCGGTTTCGATTCCGCCCATCGTGTAGTGCGCGCCCGGCAGAATCGGAATCGGTTCGTTAACCGCGTCCTTTCCGGTTGCGTCGAGCGCCAGCTCGCGAATTTGCGGGAGGCGTTCGAGAATTTTCTCGCGCCCCAGGTGGCGCATGTCGAGCAGCACGCAGCCGTCGACGCCGCGACCTTCCAGAATTTCGGTCCACTCGGCGCGCGAAACGACGTCGCGCGACGCCAGCTCGCCCTTATTGGGGGCGTACTTGAACATGAAACGCTCGCCGTCGGCGTTGAGCAGGTAGGCGCCCTCGCCGCGCGCGCCCTCGGTCATGAGCACGCCGTTTTCCTTCAGCGTCGTCGGATGGAACTGCATGAACTCCATGTCCATCAGCGGCAGGCCGGCTTTGTAGGCGATTCCGACACCGTCGGCCGTGGACGCGTAGCCGTTGGTGGTCTTGAGGTACATGCGCCCGGCCCCGCCGGTGGCGAAGATCGTCGCTTTGGCGGTAACCAGCTCGAGTTCGCCGTTGCGCATGTTGTACGCGACGATCCCCGAACCCACGCCGTCTTCGATGGCCAGCGCCGTGGCGAAGTACTCTTCGTAGACCTTGACGCCGAAGCGTTCCAGCTGTTCCCACAGCGTGTGCAGGATGACCAAGCCGGTAACGTCGGCCGAGTAGCACGTGCGCGGGGTTCCGGCGCCGCCGAACGGGCGTTGCGCCAGCCGGCCGTCGGGGAGCCGTGAAAAGATGCAACCCCGGTGCTCGAGCCAGATGATCTGGCGGGGAGCGTCGTCGCACATCGCGGCCACCGCGTCCTGGTCGCCCAAGTAGTCGGAGCCTTTGACGGTGTCGAAGGTGTGGGCCTTGGTGGAGTCCTCTTCGCGGTTTCCGAGCGCGGCGTTGATGCCACCCTGCGCCGCGCCGGAGTGACTCCGAACCGGATGCATTTTGGAAACGATGGCGACGTCGGCGCCGCCCTCGGCGGCTTCGACCGCGGCGCGCATACCGGCTAGGCCGCCGCCGATGACGACCACGTCGTGTTTTATCAAATCGAACCCTTCCGGAAAGACCGCAAACCTTTGCTTCCCTATCCTATTCGCGTAGCCGGGCAAGCCCCATGACTTTTAGCAGGTGGCTTGCCCGCATTCTCGCGGCCGAGCCGCTGGGACAAACTCGTGCGCCCCGGGGGAGGCCTCGCCGGAGCCCGAAGACCGTAGCGGGCGCACGCGCGGAGGCTCCAGCTCGGCGGCGCGGCAAGGCAACTTCGGCGTTATAGGAAACCGGCTTGAATCAGTTCGTCCACCTCCACGTGCACTCGGAATATTCGCTCTTGGACGGCGCCTGCCGAGTCGATCGCCTGTGTCGCCGGGCCGCCGAAGACGGCGCGCCGGGGGTCGCCCTGACCGACCACGGCGTGATGTACGGCGCCATGGAGTTTTACTACGCGGCCCGCGACGTCCGGCTGACGCCGATCGTCGGCTGCGAGGCCTACGTGGCTCCGCGCGGCCGCTTCGACCGAACGGTTCGCGAGGAGGCGCACGTCACGCTTCTGGCGGCCGACCTGGTCGGCTACCGTAACCTTACGGCCCTGGTTTCCAAGGGGTTTCTGGAAGGCTACTACTACAAACCGCGGATCGATCTCGACTTGCTCGCCGAGCACAACGACGGCCTGATCGTGCTTTCCGGCTGCATGTCCGGCTTGGTCGCCGCACCGCTGCTGAAAAACGACTACGCGACGGCGCTCAAGAACGCGAAAACCTACCTCGAAATCTTTGGCGACCGCTTTTACATCGAGGTCATGCGCCACGGCATGCCCGAGGAAGAGATCATCAACACCGGATTGGTGCGGGTGGCGCGGGAACTGGGCGTGCCGATCGTCGCGACCAACGACTCGCACTACCTCGACCAGAAGGACGCCCCGGCGCACGACGTTCTGCTGTGCATCGGAACGGGCAAAACCGTTTCGGATACCAGCCGCATGAAGTTCTACTCGGACGCGTTTTACGTCAAGTCGCCCGACGAGATGTACGCGCTGTGGAGCGACCTTCCCGAAGCGTGTGAAAACACGGTTAAGATCGCCGAACGCATCGACATCCGCATCCCCGAAAAGATCTTCCACCTGCCCGAGTATCCCGTCCCGCAGGCGGCCGGCGTCCCCGAAAAGAGCGACGACGAGTTTTTGCGCGAGATTTGCGAAGCGGGTTTGATCGATCGTTATGGGGCGGAACGTCTGCAGGCCGATCCGGCGGTCCGCGACCGGTTCGAATACGAAATCGGCGTGATCACCAAGATGGGCTTCTCGTCGTACTTTTTGATCGTCTGGGATTTCGTCAAATACGCGCGCGATCGCGACATTCCGGTCGGACCCGGGCGCGGCTCGGCGGTCGGCTCGCTGGTGGCGTACTGTCTGAAGATTACCGATCTCGATCCGCTGCGCTTCAACTTGTTCTTCGAACGTTTCTTGAACCCCGACCGGATTTCGATGCCGGATATCGACACCGATTTTTGCGTCGAGCGCCGCGACGAAGTCATCGCCTACGTAACCGCCAAGTACGGCAAGGACCGGGTGGCCCAAATCGTAACGTTCGGCACGATGGCGGCGCGAGCCGCGATTCGCGACGCGGGTCGTGCGCTGGGCGTGCCGCTGCCCGACGTCGATCGGGTGGCCAAGCTGGTCCCGTCGGGACCGGGCGGTCTGACCATCTCCAACGCGATCGACGCGCTGCCCGAACTCAAGACGCTCTACAACCTGCGTCCGGAGATCCGCAAGCTGCTCGACACCGCCAAAGAAATCGAGGGTCTGGCGCGCAACGCCGGCACGCATGCCGCCGGCGTCGTGATTTCGGCCGGCCCGCTGATCGACTACGCTCCGCTGGTCCGCTTCAACGACGGCGGTGTGAACACGCAATACGACATGGAGTGGGTCGAGAAGATCGGCTTGCTCAAAATCGACTTTCTCGGCTTGCGGAACTTGACGGTGATGGACAACGCCGTCAAAGAGATCCGCCGAACCGTCGACCCGGCCTTCGACCTCGCGAAGATCCCGATCGACGACGCCAAGACCTACGAGATGCTCGGCCGCGGCGAGACGATGGGCGTGTTTCAACTCGAGTCCGACGGCATGAAGCGCGTGTGTACCGAACTGCGGCCGTCGCGCTTCGAAGATATCATCGCGCTGGTCGCGCTGTACCGGCCCGGCCCGATGGACTGGATTCCGGACTTCATCGCGATCAAGCACGGCCGCCGCAAGCCCAACTACCTGCACGCCAAACTCGAACCGATTCTTTCGGAAACCTACGGCATCGCGTGTTACCAGGAGCAGGTCATGCAGATCGCGCGCGACGTCGCCGGGTTCACGATGGGTGAGGCCGACGAGTTGCGCAAGGTCATGGGAAAGAAGCAGAAGGAGAAGATTCCGATCTATCGCGACAAGTTCGTTCGCGGAGCGGTCGCAGCGTCCGGGATCGACACGGAACTGGCCGAAAAAATCTTTAAGTTCGTCGAGCCGTTTGCGGGCTACGGCTTCAACAAGTCGCACGCCGCCGCGTACGGCTGGATCGCCTATCAGACCGCCTACCTGAAAGCCAACCATCCGTTGCAGTATCTGACCGCCCTGATGACGTCGGTC
The DNA here is from genome assembly GCA_036509155.1 of Candidatus Tumulicola sp. Taxonomy (GTDB): domain Bacteria; phylum Vulcanimicrobiota; class Vulcanimicrobiia; order Vulcanimicrobiales; family Vulcanimicrobiaceae; genus Tumulicola. The sequence continues at coordinate 7,832 of DATCGB010000190.1, forward strand.
AAGGACAAGACCGATAAGCTGGTCGAGTACATCGACGAAGCCAAGAAACTCGGCATCGTCGTCCTGCCGCCCGACGTCAACGAGTCGCTGGTCGATTTCGCGGTGGTCGGCGACCGCATTCGCTTCGGCCTGACGGCCGTCAAGGGCGTCGGCGAAGGCGCCGTTCGCAGCGTCATCGAGGCGCGCGAAGACGCCGGAAAGTTTTCCGACCTGTTCGATTTGGCCAAGCGGGTCGACGCCAAGCAGGTCAATCGCCGCGTCTTCGAAGCGTTGATCAAGTGCGGCGCGCTCGACGAGCTGCCCGGGCATCGCGCGGCCGCGTTGGCCGCCGTCGATACCGCGCTGGAACTGGCCGCCCGTGCGACGCGGGATACCGAGCTGGGTCAATCGTCGCTGTTCGGGGACGCCGGCGCGACGCCGTCGCTGGTGCCCAAGCTGCCGCTGGTGGCGCAACCGACGACCCGCGAAATGCTCGCCTGGGAAAGAGAAACGCTCGGAATTTTCGTCTCCGGGCATCCGCTCGCCGACGTGGCGCACCTGCTGGTTCGCCAGGGCGCGACGCCGGTCAAAGATCTTCACGCGCTGGAGGACGACGCTCCGGTCGTGGTTGCGGGCATCGTTACGAGCGCCCGCCGGACGACGACCAAAACCGGCGCGCAGATCCTGATCGCGCAACTCGAAGACACCGGCGGGGCGTGCGACGTCGTCGTGTTTTCGAAACTCTACCAGCAAGTCTCCGAACTCTTCAAAGTCGACGCGATCTTGGTCGTCAAAGGGCGCTTACGACTGCGCGAACGCCGCGGCGCGCCGCCGGGAGAAGAGCCGCCGATCGAGATTTCGGTAAGTGCGAACGAAGTCTCCGTCTTCGTGCCGCCCGTGCGCGCCCCCCGCGCGCCGTCGGCTCGCTGGTGGCACGTCGAGGTGACCGCGCGCGAACAGGTCGACCGGCTGGCGGTCCTCGTCGACGAATGGCCGGGCAACGTTCCGGTCGTCCTGCA
>DATCGB010000191.1:0-6287 GCA_036509155.1 Candidatus Tumulicola sp.
GTGGCGACGCTGGTCGGCTTGCGCGACGCGGCGCCGGCACCGCTCGGCGCCTCGATGGCGGTGACGATTGACGGCACGGTGGCGGGCGACATCGGCGCGGGCTGTTACGAAGGCGAGATCGTCGAGGCGGCGATGAAGACGGCGCGCGATGGTACGGCGCGCTTGCTGACGATCGACCTTACGAGCGACGATCCGGTTAGCGGCGGAAGCGGATGCGGCGGCTACTTGGAAGTCGTGACGTGGCAGCCGCCGGCCGACTTCGAGCCCGTGGCGACCGCCATCGCCGGAGCGCGCGGCGCCGTCACGTTTCCGATTGTGTACGAGCGCGACGGCCGAGCGCACCGGTTCGTGCTCGACGTTCCGGCTCGGCGCGACCTCATCGTCGTCGGCGCGACGGCGCTCGCCCAAGAGCTTGCCGCGATCGCCGTTCGTGCGGATTTTCGCACGATCGTCGTCGACCCGCGCCCGACCTTCGCGACGTCCGACCGGCTTGGTGCGGCGGCCGACATCGTGGTTGCCTGGCCCGACGACGCACTGCCGGCGATGCTGAACGCCACGACGCCGCTGGTCGTGATCTCGCACGATCCGAAAATCGACATACCCGCGCTGCGCGCCGGACTGACCAGCGCCGCGCCCTACGTCGGATTGCTGGGGAGCCGGCGGGCACAAAGCGTACGGCGCGCCATGCTGCGAGCCGACGGGTTTGGCGAAGCGGACCTCGCGCGAATTCACGGGCCCGCCGGATTGGACCTGGGTGGAGCCACCATGGCCGAAACCGCCGTCTCGATCGTGGCCGAAATCATCGCCTTCCTGCGCGAACGCTCGGGCGATCCACTACTGCTTCGCGACGACGCCATTCACAACGCCGCCACGCGCGCATTGCGGTAACGCTTTTGCTATAAAAGGAGAAACCATGCGTTTTCAACGGTTCGCGATGTTCACGATGGCGTTCGCATTCGCCGCCGGTGCGCTTTCCGGCGTGGCAACCGCGACCGCCCAAACCGACGTCATGAAGCTGGTTACGCAGTTTGTCAGCGGGCTAAATACGGGCAATATCAAGACAGCATTGGCGACCTGCGCGGATCGCACGTCGATCATCGATGAGTTCCCGCCGCATGAATGGCAAGGTCCGACGGCCTGTTCGGATTGGGCACACGCGTTTGCTGCCGCGAATAAGAGCCAGGGAATTTCCGACGGGAAAGTTACCCTGGGCAAACCGTGGCGCGTTGACGTCACCGGCGAGCGCGCGTACGTCGTGACTCCCGCCACCTACGGTTACACCCAGCACGGGAAGCGGATTTTGGAATCCGGATCGGTCTTTACGGTGGCGTTGCAGAAGACCGCGGGCGGCTGGCGCATAACGGGTTGGGCGTGGGCGGGGCATTAAAGCCCCGCGCGAACGACGGCGACCGTCTCGTCGCCCTCGGGTACCGGCCGGAGCTTTCGCGAGTCCTCTCACTCTTCGACAACTTCTCGGTCGCCTTCAGCTACCTCAGCCCGATGGTGGGCATCTACTCGCTCTACACGTTGGGCTTGGGAACCGGCGGCCCGCGCTACATTTGGACGATTCCGGTCGTCGTCGGCGGCATGCTGTTGGTCGCGCTGGTTTTTGGCGAGCTTTCGAGCGAGTATCCACTCTCCGGTGCGCTCTATCAGTACGGGAAATACACCGTCGGACCGCGCTACGGCTGGTTCATCGGCTGGATTTACGGCTTCGCCCTTCTGGCGACCGTCGCTTCGGTCGATTCCGGCGCCGTCGGTTACGTCACCTCGCTGTCGAATATTTGGTTGGGAACGCGTCTGGACCCGGCGAACCACGTTACGATTTTCGCGATCGCCGGGTCGATCATCGTGGTATCCGCGATCCTCAATTCGGTCGGCGCCAAGATCATGGGATACGTCGCACGGTTCGGCGTGTACGTCGAAACGATCGGAACGTTCGGCGTTTTTATCGCGTTGGCCATCTTCGGGTTCCATCACGGGTTGGGATTTATTTTCTCCTCGCAAGGCGTCGAGCACCTCAAAAGCAATCCGCTGGGCCTAAACTTCGGGGGTAACTGGTGGACCGGCGCCGCGCTGGTTGCGGTGCTCGCGAACGTGTACATTTTTTACGGCTTCGAGTCGGCCGGCGATATCTCGGAAGAGACGGTCGACGCTGCGCGTCAAGTCCCCAAGGCGATGCGCAGCGCCCTGCTCTACGGCGGCATCGCGTCGTTCGTACTAGTTCTGGGGCTGCTGCTGGCTACGCCAAAGTCGGGCATCGCCGGCGTGGTCGCCGGCGGCGTGAGCGGCATCCTCGCCGTTCTTCCGGCGTGGCTGCAAGACTTTTTTCTCGTGATGGTCATCGTCGCATTCTTTAGCTGCGGGACGGCCGTTCAGGGTGCGGGCGCGCGGGTGGCGTTCGCGCTCGCTCGCGACGGCGCGCTGCCGCTTAGCACCAAGCTCAAGGAAGTGTCGCCGCGCCACCACACGCCGGCTAATGCGATTCTGGTCGGGACGGTCGTTCCGTTCCTGTTCTTGCTGCTCGTGTTGATCAATCCGAGCAAACCCGTACACGTGCTGTGGTTCGACTATCCGGCCAACGTCAACGCGCTCTACGCGCTGGTGTCGTTCGCGACCTCGGGCATTTATCTCGCATTTTTCCTCACCGTATTGGGCGCGTTCGTCGCGCGGTGGCGCGGCTGGAAACCGAACGGAACGTTCGCGCTGGGGAAGTGGGGCGGGCCGGTAACGATTGCCGGCGGCCTGTATTTGCTGCTGATGCTGCTGAACATCGTTTGGCCCAGCTCGCTTTCAAGCGGTCGCGCCGTCTTTAACTACGGTTGGGTGACGCTGCTGGTCATGGCGATCATCGTCGGCGCCGGCGCGGTTTACGAAGCTCTCGCGCGACCGGATCGCAGCGTGAGCCGGCACCGCACCGAGAGCTAAACCGTATTATTCGGTGTCGACGGGCTGGTACGATGGCGGGCGCTTGATGAAGTAGTCGCACGAGTCTTTGGTGGGAATCGCGCTGAACGTTCGGGCCGGTTTTTTGAATGAGAAGATGCTGCCGATCGAGGCGGCGCGGACGTCGCTGGTGTGGAGCGACCCCAAGCCGAACGTCTGCTCGACGAACTTCAGAATGCTCCCGAACTCGAACGGCGTGTGCGAAATCGTCCCGGCGTTTATGTACGGCGAGACGACCATCGCCGGAACCCGGAAGCCGAGTTCGCCGGAGGCATACTGCTTGGGCGCGACGTTGTCGAAGAATCCGCCCCAGTCGTCCCACACGATGACGACGGCGGTAGAGTTCCAGTACGAACTTTGCCCGATCTTATTTACGACCGCCGCGATCCAATCCGGGCCGGTATCGATCTGATTCTTCGACTGCGGATGGTCGGAGTCGAGTTGATCCGGGATCACCCACGAAACCGCCGGAAGCGTTCCGCTATCGATGTCTTTGCAGATATTCGTTTGCGGCATCGAAATGTTGGTCGTCCACTCCGGCCCGTTACGCACGGCATCGATGGCCGCGAAGGCGTTCCATAACGCACCGGCGCCGCCTTGCTTGGGATGATAGAGCGGCGAGTAGTATTTCCAAGAAACCTTTTTGGCATCGAGCAGATCGCGCATCGTTCCAGTCGGGTAGTTCAAGCACGGGAACGGGCCTTTCCATTGCTTGAAAATGTCATCCACCGTAATTAAAGACGTTATCGTCCCGGCGGGCGCATCGCATCCCCAATCCGCCGATTCGTTTGGATAGTCGACCAGGCTGTTGGTGGAGTCGATCGCCGTGCCGCCGGCAATCAGATCCTGGTGGGCGGTAAAGCTGCCGCTGCCTTGCGTCTGAAACATGTGGTCGAGCAGCGCGTATTGCTGGGCGATCGTCCAATACTGTTGGATTTGCGCCGGATCGACGTACCGGTAGGCGTAGTTGCCGCCCGGATTGCCCCCGCCGATTTTCGCCAGATCGAAGCCGTCCATCTTGCACGTGCTGCCCTGCAGGTCGCACTCGGCGAGAAAGGTTTTCCAGTCGTGGTTGATGTCGGCCGAGGCAAGCGGCGATTTCACCAGCATGATTTTCTTGCCTTTGTGGGTATAGCCGAACGTCGCACCGTCGGCGCCCGGAAACGTGGCAAAAAAATTATCGAAGCTGCGATTTTCCTGAACCAGAATCACAACGTGTTTGACGTACTTGCGGCTGAGCGTATCGGCCGAAAACGAGCCGTTCGCGCCCGCGGCCGGCGTCAGGCCTGCTTGGTTGCCGCCCGAACAGCCGGACAATACGAAAACGGCCGAAACGAAGGCCAATACGAACCTGCGAACAGATTTCACGAACGCTCCTTTGATACGGTGGTGCGACGCCGGTTAGAAACCTATTCCGCGTGCGCGCAATTCCCTTCCGGCGCAACGCGTGCGACTGCTCGGCGAGAAGCGTTCAACGAGGCGGTAATCGGAAACCGGCGCTCGCGCAAGATGAGCCGAATGTAGGTCTCGGCAGCGCCGCCGGCCGCACGCAGGTGCTCGGCGACGCGCACCAAGTCGTTGCGGTCGTGGCATGCGACGCGCAGCATGTAGTCGAAGCTCCCGGTCGTTAACGTGCACTCGATCACTCCGGGAACGCCGGCCAGGCCGCGTTCGAAATCGTCGGCGGCGCAATCCGAGCGTAGTTTCACGTCGACGTAAGCCTGGAGCCCCAAGCCGAGCCGCTCGGCCGCGATCCGGGCGGTGAATCCGGCGATGGCCCCGGACTGCGTGAGCCGCCGGATCCGGTCGGCGGTAGCGTTCTGGCTCAGTGAAACGACGCGGGCAACGTCGACCACGGTAGCGCGGCCATCGCGTTCGAGGGCTTTGAGGATGTCGCGGTCAATTTCGTCAATTACAGTGTTTTGTTCGGCTAAATGTGCCATCCAGGCAATTATTCAGCGAATTCCAGAGCGCATCCCGCTGTATAATACGAAGAAGCCACATTTCGAGGAGGAATTCACGTGCCTGGCCGCCTTGTGACGCTCGCCCTTGCAGTCGTGATCCTCGGCGCCGCCGCGCCGAGCCCCGCGCCCGCCGGCTCCACGGCGACGGCAGCCTTTCTGCCGGCGACCCGCGCTTCGGTTCTCAACGGCGCCGAAAAGGCGCTGGGCGACTACACGTTCGCCGGCAAAGTCCCGGCCTTGCGCGCCGCGCTCGAGGCGCATCGGCAAGCGTATCTCCAAATCGACGACCCGCAGAAATTTGCGGATGCGATCGACGCCGATCTCTACGCAGTCGCCCGCGACAAGCATTTGCGTATCCGATATTCCGAGCTTACGTTTCCGTCGCAAGGCGACCGTCCGACGGCGGCGGAGTTGGCTCGTATGGAGCGGTCGGAAGCGCTCGGAAACTTCGGCTATGCCGGAGCGATCGTGTTGCGCGGCAACGTCGGCTACATCCGGTTAGACGGTTTCGGCAGCATGCCCGCTTCGAAAGGCGCGATCGACTCGGCCATGGCGCTGGTTGCGCATACCGACGCGTTGATCTTCGACGTGCGCGCGAACCACGGCGGCGATCCCGATTCCCTCGACTACTTGATGGGATACTTCTATGCCAAGCCGACGCAATTGACCAGCATTTTGATGACGCACGGCAGTACGAGCCAGCTCTACAAGCAGTTCTCCGCCGCACGCGTTTCGGGCCTCCGATATCTCGGCAAACCGCTGTACGTCCTGACGTCGGATCACACGTTTTCGTGTGCCGAGCAGTTCGCGTACGACATGAAGTCGCTGCATCGCGCGACGCTGGTCGGTGCGACGACCGGCGGCGGCGCCAATCCCGGCGACTCGGTTCGGCTCGACGACCATTTTGCGATCTTCGTACCGCTGGGGCGCGCCGTGAACCCGTACACCAACACGAACTGGGAGGGCGTCGGCGTGAGCCCCGACGTCCAAACCGTGGCGGCTGCGGCACTGCTCGAGGCCTACACGCGCGCGCTTACCGCGTCCAACGATTCCTTCGACGAAGCCGCTCTTGCTCGCGCGCGGGCACTCAAAGACCCCAGCGCCGCCTTGCAGGCCTCGCTGCCCGCGCGCTAAGGAAGGTCGACGCTCTTCGAAGGAGAGAAGGTTTCGTTGGATGTCTCTCAAGAGGTGGTACGTGGTTGCCGGCGCGCTCGTTGCGGCCGGGTCGACGCTCCACGCGATCGGTTCGAGCGACGTTCGAGCGGGCGGCGCGGCGACGACGTTGCCGAATGGGTGGACGATTCAGGCACCGAGCGGCGTCGTCACCACCACCACCGGAACGATGCCGCAGGGCGCCGCCCCATCGCCCGACGGCAA
>DATCGB010000192.1:0-6621 GCA_036509155.1 Candidatus Tumulicola sp.
ATTCCCGGTTTTGCGAGATCCCGTTCGACGATGCGACGTATGTGCGGCAGAGCGTCGGCAAAATCGAGCAGTCGTTCGTACTTGGTGGCGTCGCGCACTTCGCGCCAGCGTGGATGGTAGCGGTACTGTTTGCGCCCGCGCGCGTCGCGGCCGGTCGCCTGCAGGTGGCCGTTAAGATACGGACAGATCCACACCTCGGCGTACGCCGGCGGAATGGCTAACCCGGCGATTCGTTTGCGCGTGGAGCGGTCGCGAATCGGCGCGCCATCGGGCGCGACGTAGCGAAAACCGCCGCGGTGCGGCAGCCTTCGAATTCCCGGCATCGCATCGCTTACGTATCGAAGGCCGGCGTTTTTCGCTTCATCGACTGCGGGAATCATCGGCACCCTCGGAGCGCAAGCGGTTTGCCGGTTGCTTTCGCGCGCGAGCCACGCCGGTAACTCCAACGTTCATACTGCACGGTACCCAACATTTGGTCGTCTGACGCCCTTTGAAAAACCCAATAGTTGGGTAGAAGCATGTCATCTCTTCTTTCTCGAACGGAGCCCACCCGGATGAACGTCAGCGACTTTCTTCTGCAGCGACTTGTGGATTGGGGGTTTTATCGCGTCTACGCCTATCCGGGCGACGGGATCAACGGCATCCTGGGCGCGTTCGATCGAATCGGCGATAAGCTAGAGTTCATTCAAGTGCGGCACGAAGAAGAGGCCGCATTCATGGCCTGCGCGCATGCGAAGTACACCGGCGAGGTAGGAATTTGCTTGGCGACTTCGGGCCCCGGCGCGATCCATCTGCTCAACGGTCTGTATGATGCCAAGATGGACCACGTTCCGGTGGTGGCCATCGTCGGACAGGCGGCGGTTTCGGCGCTTGGCGGTTCGTATCAGCAAGAGGTCGATCTCCAAGTGCTCATGCAGGACGTCAGTGCCTATGCGTACACGGTTTCGAGCCCGCTGGCAATGCAGCACGTCATCGACCGTGCGATCCGCACCGCCGCGGCATATCGCACGGTTACCTGCGTAATCGTTCCGAAGGATCTTCAAGAAGAGCCCGCGGTGGGGATGCCGCCGCACAAGCACAACATGATACCGAGCGGAGTCGGGTATTCTCCGCCCGTCGTCGTGCCGCAGCCAGCCGACTTGCAACGCGCCGCGGATTTGCTCAATGCCGGGAAGCGCATTGCGATGATCGTCGGCGCCGGCGCGGTGAATGCCCCGGACGAGGTCGTTGCCGTGGCCGACAGGCTGGGTGCGGGCGTTGCCAAAGCCCTGCTTGGAAAGGACGTGCTGCCCGACGACTTGCCGTACGTCACCGGAACCCTCGGTTTGTTGGGAACGCGTCCCAGTTACGAAATGATGACCCAATGCGATACGTTGTTGATGGTCGGCACGTGCTACCCGTATTCCGAGTTTCTTCCCAAACCGGACCAGGCCCGCGGGGTTCAGATCGATATCGACCCGCGGAACGTCGGCTTACGCTTTCCGACCGAGGTAAATTTGATCGGCGACAGCGCGCATACGCTGCGCGCGTTGCTGCCCCTGCTGCGCGCGAACGACGAAGCCGGATGGCGCGAGAAGCTCGCGAAAAGCAAGACGTCGTGGGAACGGGAAGAGTCCGACCGCGCCCACACCGAAGGTCCGGCGCTCAATCCGCAGTTGGTTTTTTGGGAACTCAACGAGCGCCTTCCCGCGAACGCAATTCTGAGCAGCGACGCGGGAACTTCGACGAACTGGTTTGCGCGCAACATTCAAATTCGACGCGGCATGAAATCTTCGCTATCGGGAAGCCTAGCGACGATGGGCGGAGCGGTGCCTTACGCGATCGCCGGAAAATTCGCCTTTCCCGATCGGCCGGTCATCGCGATGACCGGCGACGGCGCGATGCAAATGGGCGGCAACGCCTCGATGCTGACCGTCAAGAAGTACTGGAAGCGATGGGCCGACCCGCGTCTCATTTTTCTCGTTCTCAACAACTCCGATCTCAATCAAGTGACCTGGGAAATGCGCGTCGAATCGGGCGACCCTAAATACGAAGCTTCGCAAAATTTGCCGCAGTTCAACTACGCACGCTACGCCGAGTCATTGGGTTTGTGCGGCATTCGGGTCGAGAAGCCCGAAGAAGTCGGGCCGGCTTGGGATCGCGCGCTGATGGCGGACCGCCCGGTCATATTCGACGCGGTCGTCGATCCCAACGTCACCCAACTGCCGCCTCACATCACGCTCGAACAGGCTCACAACATGTTCTCGGCGATGGCGAAAGGCGACCCGGATAGGGTCGGCGTGATTAAGGACACGATTCGCAGCATTTTGGCGACCGTGTTGCCGAAACACCACGAGGTCCCGACCGAATGAGCGTCGCGCAAGCCGTACGTTGCGACTATCCGATCGAAGCGGTGGGCGTTCGCGCTTACAAGATTCCGACGGACGGGCGCGAGTCGGACGGGACGCTCGAATGGGACTCGACGACCCTGGTGTACGTCGAACTGCTCTCGGGCAATCTGACGGGAGTCGGTTATACCTATGCCGATGCGGCCACCGCCAAACTCATTGCGACCGTGCTGGCGGACGTGGTGGTCGGCAAGGACGGCATGCAAACCGCGCTCCGCTGGGGCGAGATGTGCGCCGCGATTCGAAATCTGGGGCGGGATGGCATTGCTTCGATGGCGATCGCCGCAGTCGACATCGCGCTCTGGGACCTCAAGGGTAAAGCCTTCGGATTACCGGTTTGCACGCTGCTGGGACAGGCGCGCGAGTCGGTGCCGATCTACGGCAGCGGAGGCTTCACGTCGTATACGGTCGAGCGATTGTGCGAGCAGCTGCAAGGCTGGGTGCGTCAAGGCATACCGCGCGTAAAGATGAAGGTCGGCCGCGATCCGCGGATGGATATCGAGCGCGTCGCCGCCGCGCGCGCCGCGATCGGCGACGACGCCGAACTGTTCGTGGATGCGAACGGTGCGTATTCGCGTAAACAAGCCTTGGATCAGGCGCGACGCTTCGCGGAGGCGCGCGTGAGTTGGTACGAAGAGCCGGTTTACCATCAGGATTTTGAGGGGTTGCGGCAGACCCGCGACTCGGCCCCGGCTTGCATGGAGGTCGCATCCGGCGAGTACGGGTACGGCCTCTATCATTTCGCCCGGATGTTGGACGCGCAGACGGTCGACGTGCTGCAGGCCGACGCGACGCGCTGCGCCGGCATCAGCGGGCTTCTAGCGGTCGACGGTCTGTGCCAGACCAAGATGCTGCCGCTTTCGACGCACTGCGCTCCGTACGCGCACCTGCACGCCGCGTCGGCCTGCAAGCAGTTGCGCCACATGGAGTACTTTTTCGATCACGTGCGGATCGAACGGATGCTCTTCGACGGTGCCGACGAGCCGATCGACGGCGCGTTGCGGCCCGATACGAGCCGCCCCGGAATCGGTTTAGAACTTCGCCGCTCGGATGCCGAGCGCTACGCGTTATAACGGGGAGACCCAGTGATCCGTATTCTTGCGAGCCTCGAATCCGCCCAGGGTAACGCCGATGAAGTCGGCCCCAAAGCCACGCTGCGCCCCGACGCCGTTAACCACGCCGACGTGGACGTCGCGGTCCTGGAAGCCGAGTTGCGCCGCCAGGTGCGCGGTGAAGTACGATTCGACGCGGGGACGCGCGCGATGTATGCGACCGATGCTTCGAATTATCGGCAGGTGCCGATCGGGCTGGTCGTGCCGAAGGATGCGGCCGACGTCGAACGTACGCTCGCGGCTTGCCGACGCTTCGGCGCCCCGGTGTTCTCGCGCGGCGGCGGGACCAGCTTGGCGGGCGAAGCCTGTAACGCCGCCGTCGTGATGGATTTCAGCAAGTACATGAACGCGATCGTCGCGATCGATTGGGACGGTCGGACGGCTCGGGTACAGCCCGGCTGCGTGGACGACGATTTGCGCGATGCGGCCGAACGGAAGCACCTCACCTTCGGGCCCGACCCGGCCACCCACAATCGCAATACGTTCGGCGGCATGATCGGCAATAACTCGTGCGGGATGCACGCGCAAATGGCCGGTAAGACCGAAGAGAACGTCGAGGAACTCGAGATCGTCACCTACGACGGCTTGCGGATGCGAGTCGGGCCGACGTCCGAATCGGAGTTGGCGCGCATCATCGCAAGCGGCGGCCCTCGGGGTGAAATCTACGCGAAACTCAAGGCGCTGCGCGACAAGTACGCCGATCAAATTCGCGAGCGGTTTCCAAAGATACCACGCCGGGTTTCCGGCTTTCCGCTCGACGAGTTATTGCCCGAAAACGGATTCAACGTGGCGCGCGCGTTGGTCGGCACGGAAAGTACCTGCGTTACCGTCGTCGAGGCGACGGTTCGGCTGGTGCCTAGTCCCCCGCACCGCGCCCTGTTGATGCTGGGCTTCGCCGACCTCCCCACGGCCGGCGACCACGTCCCGTTCTGCGACCAGCACCATCCGATCGCGCTCGAAGGTATGGACGAGTCGCTGTTCCATTACATGGAGGCAAAGGGCGAGCCGACCGGCTCGAACCGCGACCTGTTCCCGGACGGCAAGGCGTGGCTGGTCTGCGAATTCGGCGGCGAGACGAAGGAAAACGCGGCCGATCTCGCGCGCGGATTGATGGAGGCGTTTAAGCCGCGAGATAATCCGCCGGCGATGAAGCTGATCGAGGACCACGCGCAGCAGGAGCAACTCTGGGCGTTTCGCGACGAGGCGCTCGGATCGACGTCGAAGATTCCAAACGAGCCCGACTACTATCCCGGATGGGAAGATTCGGCCGTCGATCCGAATCGCTTGGGCGACTACCTGCGTAAGTTCCAAGCCATGTTGAGCGAGTACGGATATCGTGGCTCGATTTACGGACATTTCGGGCAGGCCTGCGTGCACGTCAGCATCGACTTCGATCTGTTCACGACCGCGGGGATCGCAAAATATCGTGAGTTCGTCACCAAGATGGCGCATGTCTGCGTCGAGCACGGCGGCTCGCTTTCCGGCGAGCACGGCGACGGTCAAGCCCGCGGCGAGCTGCTGCCGATCATGTACGGCGATGCGCTCGTCCAAGCATTTTGGGAGTTCAAGTCCATTTGGGACCCGCAAAATAAGATGAATCCCGGGAAGGTCGTGCACCCGTACAAGCTCGACGAGAACTTGCGCTGGGGACCGAACTACGAACCATGGGAGCCTAAGACGCATTTCCACTTTCCGGCCGATAAGGGCAGTTTTGCTTCGGCCGCCAACCGTTGCGTCGGCACCGGCAAGTGCCGCAAGCACGACGCGGGCACGATGTGCCCGAGCTACATGGCGACCAAAGAGGAGGCCTACTCCACCCGGGGGAGAGCACGTTTGCTCTTCGAGATGCTCGAAGGCGATCCGATGCGCGACGGCTGGCAGGATGAGACCGTTAAGGATGCGCTCGATTTGTGCCTATCGTGCAAAGGCTGTAAAGGCGAGTGTCCGGTTAACGTCGACATGGCCACCTACAAGGCCGAGTTCCTTTCACATTACTACGAGAAGAAACGCCGTCCGATTGCGGCGTACGCGTTCGGCTTGATGTATTGGTGGGCGCGGTTGGCTTCGCTCGCGCCTTCGATCGTCAACGCGCTAACCCAAACTCCCGGTCTCCGCGATGTCGCAAAAGCGGTTGCGACGGTCGCGCGCGCGCGCAGCATTCCGATGTTCGCGCCGCAGACGTTTCGGGCTTGGTTTGAGGGACGCTCGGTCCCTGAAGGGAGCGGTAAACTGGGTGAAGTGATGTTATGGCCGGACACCTGGAACAATCACTTCCATCCGACCACCGCGCAGGCGGCGGTGGAGGTCCTCGAAGATGCCGGGTTTCGCGTGACGATTCCCAAAAGCCAACTCTGCTGCGGGCGGCCGCTCTACGACTACGGGATGCTCGGGCTGGCTAAAACCATGCTGCTCGAGGTACTCGAATCGCTGCGTCCGCAAATTCGCGCCGGCATTTGCTTGGTCGGTCTCGAGCCGAGTTGCGTCTCCGTGTTCCGCGACGAGATGGCGAACCTGCTCGGACCGGACGAAGATGCAAAGCGGCTGTCGGATCAGACGTTCCTGCTGACCGAGTTTCTGGCCCAGAAAGTACCCGAGTACCGGCCGCCCCAACTGCACCGCCGCGCGCTAATTCAGGAGCACTGTCATCAGAAGTCCGTGTTGGACAAGAGCAGCGAGAAGCGGCTGTTCGACGCAATCGGGCTCGAGTACGATCTCCCCGACTCGGGATGCTGCGGAATGGCCGGTCCCTTTGGATTCGATGCCGGTCATTACGACGTTTCGATACAAATCGGCGAGCGAGTCCTGCTGCCGAAGGTTCGAGAGGCGGCCAACGACGTTCTGATCGTTGCCAATGGCTTCAGCTGCCGCGAGCAGATTTCGCAAACGACCGGTCGCCAGGCGCTGCATCCCGCGCAAGTTCTCAAAATGGCGATCGACGATCGCGGAAGCGCGCAAACCGACGACTTCCCGGAATTCCGCTACATGCCGAACGTAAAAACCGAATCGCGCAAGGCCGCGCGCGCGGGACTACTGGGGCTGGCGATCCTTGCGGGGCTTTTCGCGACGATCGGAGCCCTCGCGATGAGGCGAAAGTAGCTGTGAAACAGGTCGTAATTTTAGGC
>DATCGB010000193.1:0-5568 GCA_036509155.1 Candidatus Tumulicola sp.
CGGCCTCTGGTCGTCGTATCAAGCCGATAGCCGCGTCTTCAACGGCCCCGAGTGGAAGACCAACGTGGTCAGTCCGCCGTCGCAGTTTCTCACCGACGTGGGGAACGGGACGCTCGCCGACGTCACCTGGATAACGCCTACCTACAAGTCCTCCGATCATCCCGGCTTAAACGCCGATCAAGGCCCCGCGTGGGTGGCGTCGCTCGTCAACGCGGTCGGAACCAGTAAATTTTGGAAATCGACCGCTATCTTCGTCATGTGGGACGACTGGGGCGGCTGGTTCGATCCGATTCGTCCCGTCTACGAAGATTACGACGGCCTCGGCTTTCGCGTTCCGCTGATCGTGATCTCGCCGTACGCCAAAAAAGGCTACGTTACTCACGTTCAATACGAGTCGTCGAGCGTGCTGCGGTTCATCGAAGACAACTTCGGGCTCGCGCCGTTGTCGGCTAGCGACGCGCGCGCCAACGATCCGGCCGGCGACGCCTTCGACTACGCGCAGCCGCCGCGCAAGTTCGTAAAAATTGCCGGGGCCAAACCGCGCGCGTATTGGCTCCGGCAAGATCGAAGCGCACCGCCGGAACAAGGCCTCCGCTCGCGCATAATCGGCAGCGACTAAGCCGCCGCAAACGTGCGTGCTCGAATCGAAGCGGGATGGCCGACTCGATATCAGCCATCCCGCTTGCGTTATACGTTCGGTGAGAACGCCGACGTTATTGCGGGGAGCGCTTGTTGTAGGCGGCCCCTTCGACGTCGAGACTGGCCGACAGCCCGTTGTTGAAGCTGTAGGCGTAGGTGAGGCTCGTCGGCGAGTAGCGGTAAATGTCGACCTGGCCGAACGCGAAGTCGCCCGTCGCAAGCTTGTTGTTGAACTTGCTGTTTAAGTGCCCGAAAACGGCCTCGCCGTTAAGTGCGAACGGACCGCCGACCAGCGTGCAGGCCGGGTTGCAGCCGGAATAGACGTCGACCGCACCGGTACCACCGGCGAACGCGTCGATCGTCACCAAGTTGCCCGACGCGTCGATGTCGATGCCGCCAAAGCTCGTGTTGGTGAATCCGGTCGCCTGAACGCCCGCGCCGGCGCAACCGGCGAAGTACGTCAACGTCGCGACCCCCGTGGGATCGGTCGCGTCGGCCCAGCAGTTGCCGCTGTTGTCCATCGCCACGCCGGCGACTTCGAACATCGCCGGGTTGGTCAGGTTGGTCGTGCAGCCCGAGGCTACCGTGCAGACCGAAATGCTGCCGGCCGCACCGCTATTATCGAAAATGTTTCCGACGGCGATGGTGCCATTGAGCGCGTCGGCGCTGGCGGCGTCGGAGGGCTGCCCGAACGGGTCTGAAACCGTGGCGGCCAACGATCCGCACATGTTGGGGCCTTGGCCGATCTGAATCGTGCGAGTTCCGCCGTCGGGTTCCATCAGATTCCCGGCTCCGTCCACGGCGATACCGTTCGGCGAGGACACGGCGAACGGAACGGTGCAGATCGGACCGGGATCGGTCGCATTGCCCTTCTTGTAGCCGAACATGCTCGTGCCGCTGAATTCGCTGACATAGATGCCGCGCCGGACCACATCCGGAGCGACTTTTCCGTGCAGCGCCATCGGAAGGCGCGGCCGGAGCGACCGCGGGATGAGGCTCGCGGTCCGCGACCATTGCGGCTTGAAGTGGAGAGTGTGGCCCACGCCGACGGTGTCCCCTCCCATCGCCGGGCCGGTTGGACTGACTTGGGAGCCGCCGCCGCTGCAAGCAGCCAGTATTGCGGAGGCCGCAGCGACGCCTAAAGCGCGCTGAGCGTACCTAGTGATACTCATGAAAATCCCCCTTTTTGTCGTAGTGCAATTGGATCAATTTCGAACGAAATGGATTTTTCGATGAAAGATCGGGGTCGAACTAAAGATCGGGGAATCACTCGAGAATTGGGCTTGTGCCGCCAGCCATATCTAGCGGGCGGTATTCCTACGACTAAAGTAACGCGATTCCCCCGCCCCTGGCTAAAAAAAGGAGCGGGCCGCTGCCACCTGGATGGACGGAAATCATGGCCGCAACGTCGACCGCGATCTCGTATCCTTGCGGCAGCAAAAGCCGGAAGCAAGGCAATTCCGGCCTTGGATCGAGACTCAGCGGGTCGCGGCGCGACGAACTCGAGAACCGGCCGCAGCTCCGCAACGCGCGTGCGCACGCCAAGCGCGCCGGCGCGACGAGCTGATTGCCGTACAGGGCGGTTCTCCAAGACAGTATTTGGAAGAAATCAATAACGACTGACATCACCAGGGAAAATCCAAGCAGCTTGCCGCGCCGTCGAGACGGCGATCGCGCGAAAATCGTTCTTTGAGTTTTGCGCGCTCGTCAACGCTTAGTCGTGTTCGTGCATCCCGGGCTCGGAAAATCGACGTCGCTGCAACTCTTCGGAAGCTGGTATCTCGGTCGCGATCCAAAGCATCGCGCGATTGCGAGGTCGGCGGCGGAGCGGCTCGTCGTGCGCAACTCGCGCCTCGTCCGCGACGTCTTCCGTGTCCAAACCGGTGAGAATGGGCGATACTGAGCACCAGATTCTGGAGCGGGCGGCGGGAATCGAACCCGCGACTCTTGCTTGGAAGGCAAGGGCATTACCACTATGCAACGCCCGCGACGAAATGGTGGGCAGGGCTGGATTCGAACCAGCGTAGCGCTTTCGCGCGCCAAGTTTACAGCCTGGTGCCATTAACCGCTCGGCCACCTACCCACGAATCGGCAGACCAGGGTACGATACCGCGCGCACCGAGTCCTCGGCAAGCGCCGAAATCGGCCGCCTCTCACCGTTTTCTCACGCAGCCTCCAACGCCCCAGCTTACGATGACGAGGAAGGGAATCTCAGGTCGACTGCGCGAGGAGAATGCAGGTATGGCCCGATCCGCAATTTTCGCCGTTGCTACAGCGTTGGCGTTGGCGCTGGCCGCCTGCAGCGGTGCGAAGCATTCAGCTCCGGCCGTCCCGGTTGTCGGTGCCGACGGCGCAGAGACGGTTGGCGACGCCGCAGCGATTGCCGCGCATCAACCGACCGACTCGGCCAACGCCGCGGCGGCCATCGGCGCCGCCGACGCCCTGGGTTCGCGCGTCAGGAGCCTCGCCGACGAAAGTGCCGGCGACCCGGCCAACGATAGCCCGCGGCTCGACATGCCCCCCGACGGGGCCGACGGCTTTTGCCAGGGCGGCAGCCAGTTCTTCGCGCCGAACCGCCGCGGCGGGGATGCGCACTCCACCGAGATGCGCGAATTCTTTGATCCCGGGTGCACGCAGCTGGCTCGCGATTCCGTCCGCATCTACCGGCCGGCCGGGCCGAACGCGGAGATCGTCGAGCGCACCGTCGCGGTTTACGATGCGGGCCGATCGACGCCGGTCGCCATCCGTAAGGAGTCGTCGCAGATCTCCAACGCCACCCTGGGCCGATGGGGTTTTCCGCTCGCGCGCGACGGATTTTCACGGACGACGTCGAGCTCGCTATGGGTGTCGAATCGCGAGCAGAGCGCTTCGGACTCCGAGATGGTCATGCTCGCGAGCTTGACGAACGAGAATGAGTTCTGCCAGGACTCCGCCGGGTACGGCACGGCGGGAATTCCGTCGCTCGACGCGACCTTCGGATGGGAAGCCGCGACCCTCGAATCGCCCGGCGCGACGACCCGCGTTTCGGACGGCGCCGGCTCGGTCACCTTGTCGTCGACCCAGGGCGGGCACACATTCGCCGGCCCGGTGGGCTCGTTCTCGATCGTTGCGGCCGCGCGGAACTCGGCCTGCCGGGGCGCCGCCCGGGCGTTTGGGTTGGCCGGCGGCACGCCGTCTGGAGCATTTACGCTTCCCATTCGAGCCACGTACCGGCGCGACACGCTGGCTAGCCTCGTGGTCACCGGGGCATCGTTTTCTGGCGGCTATTCGCTCGACGTCTATACCACGACGCAGGGAGTCGAGTTCGCAAATGCCACCATCCGCGGCGTGCTCTCCAACGGCCGGCTTCAAATCGCCACGCTCGTCGCCAATGCCTTTGGGAACGGCACGCTGACCATCGCCGGTACGGGCGCGCAATACCGTCTAGTCGACTGGACGGTCGTCCGTTGATCGAACGCTAACTGGAGTCTCCGGCGTTGCGCGATCGTCGCCGCGCATGCTAAGGTCGGCGCAAACTCGGGTCGCCGACGTGGCTGAGCGGTTGAAGGCGCGTGATTTGTAATCACGTCCGAAAGGCATCGCCGGTTCGAATCCGGCCGTCGGCTCGGAGTTCCTCTCTCAAGAAATAATCGATGCAAGACGTTACACCAAAATGGCTCTCCAAGGGACTCGTTCTCGTATGCGAACGCTGTCTCAAAGAGCGCATCCCCGAAGAAGATCCCGAGGTCGCCGCGCGAATCGGCGATTTCCATTTGCGCGACTGGCTGAAAGCCAAGCTGAAGGAAGACGGCCGATGGGGCCCGATTCGCGCGGTGAACGCCAGTTGCATGGACGTCTGCGCCCGGCGGCGCGTGACGGTCGCGATCGAGCCGCAACGCGGCGAAACTCGCGTTTTCGTCGTCGATCCGGTGGCCGACAAGGACGAACTTTACGCCGCGATCGTGGACGCGCTAGCAGACTAGATTCAGCCGGGCGTTATTGGAACTCGAACTCCGCGAGGTTCTTCTCGATCTTTCGTTTTACGCGCTGCAAAGCGTTGTCGATCGACTTGACGTGACGGCCGAGGTCGCGCGCCATCTCCTGATAGCTCTTGCCCTCGAGGTACGACTCCAGCACCTGCGATTCGAGTTCCGACAGATTTTGGCGGATTCGCTGCCGGATATCGTCCGAAACTTCCTGCGTAACGACCAACTCTTCGGGGTCGGACGTCTTCTGCGAAGCCATGACGTCGAGCAGCGTGCGTTCGCTGTCCTCGTCGTAAATCGGCTTGTTCAGCGAGATGTACTGGTTGAGCGGAATGTGCTTCTGGCGCGTCGCGGTCTTGATTGCCGTAATGATCTGACGCGTGATGCATAGCTCCGCAAAAGCCCGAAAGCTGGAAAGCTTGTCGGCTTTGAAGTCGCGGACGGCTTTGTAGAGACCAATCATTCCCTCTTGAATGATGTCTTCGCGGTCGGCTCCGATCAAAAAGTAGCTCTTCGCTTTTATACGAACGAAGTTTTTATATTTGTTGAGAAGGTACTCCATCGCGAGGTTGTCGCCGGTTTTCGCGATGGCAACGAGCTCTTCGTCGGCTCGCTCGTGATACTCCAGACCATCCGACACGGGATGGGTCATTGCCATAATCGTTTGTCTGCCTTTTGGGTCCGTGTGCCGCATGCGCAGGCCGTGGCCCATCGGGCGCGGCACATCTAGGCTAGTATAAGAGGGCACCCCTCCAGCGTCAAGGACACACGATGCTGGGAGCTCGGCTTACCTAGCGTACGCCTTGGGGTTAGTGCAGGGCCACCGCGCCGACGAGCGCGCCGCCGAGGATGAGGAGTGCGGGATTGATCTTGGTGCGCAGGGTGGCAAAAAACACCGCCGCGGCGATTCCAGCCGACACCCAGCCGGTGACCGATCCCCGGCCGAACGATAGGAGGCCGGCGA
>DATCGB010000194.1:0-6827 GCA_036509155.1 Candidatus Tumulicola sp.
GAACCGCGCGATCGAGATCGCCGGTGGAGAGATGGGCTCCAAGAAGCCGATCCATCCCAACGACCACGTCAACATGTCCCAATCGTCGAACGACACGTTTCCGACCGCGATGCATGCGGCCGCCGCCGAGGCGATGGTCGCGATGCTGCCGGCGGTCGAGAGGCTGCGCGACGCGCTCGATGCCAAGGCCAAACGATGGGCGCACATCGTGAAAGTCGGCCGCACCCACTTGCAGGATGCGACGCCGCTCACGCTCGGCCAAGAATTTTCGGGCTACGTCACGCAGTTGGACCGCGCGATGCTGGCGTGCAATGAGGCGCTCGATCATCTCTACGACCTGGCGATCGGCGGCACGGCGGTCGGCACCGGTCTCAACGCCCATCCCGAGTTTGGCGAGCGCACCGCCCGGAAGATCGCCGAGCTGACCGGGCTGCCGTTCCGTTCACATCCCAACAAGTTCACCGCCCTCGCGTCGCACGACGATTTCATCTTCGCATCCGGCGCGCTCAAAATGCTCGCCGCGGCCTTGATGAAAATCGCCAACGACATCCGCTGGCTGGCGTCCGGTCCGCGCGCCGGCATCGGCGAGCTGGTGCTGCCCGAAAACGAGCCCGGCAGCTCGATCATGCCGGGTAAAGTAAATCCGACCCAATCCGAAGCGATGACGATGGTTTGCGTTCAGGTCTACGGCAACGACCTGGCGATCTCGTTCGGAGCCTCGCAGGGCAACTTCGAACTCAACGTCTTCAACCCGGTGATGATCTACAATTTCCTGCACTCGACGACGCTGCTGCGCGACGCGTGCACGATGTTCCGCGAGCATGCGATCGAAGGTCTCGAAGCCAACGAGGAACAGATCAAGCAATACCTCGACCGGTCGCTGATGGTGGTCACCGCACTCTCGCCGCACATCGGCTACGACAAGGCGGCCGAGATCGCCAAGCACGCGCATCACCACAAGAGCACGCTCAAAGAAGCCGCGCTAAGCCTCGGTCACGTGACCGAAGAGCAATACGACAAAATCGTCGTCCCCCAGGAGATGACCCACCCGAAATAGGGCTAGAGACCGGTGATTTCGAAGGCGGCGGCGTTGCCGCGGTAGGTGCCGATGCCGACGATCGCGCCATCGGGGGCGAACGCGTAGGCGCATTCGAAACGCCATCCCGACGCGGCGGCCACGTCGTCGAGACGGTGGAGCGTTCCGTTCTGCCACAAAAACGCGTAATGGCGCCCGTGCGCGTCTTCCAACATTCCGGCGATTCGGTTGCGGGCGTCGATCGCATAGGCAGTGCTGCGCGGGCTTGCGGGCGCCACTTCGACGACCGATCCGTCACCCGGCCAGTAGCGCGCGTGCGCCGAAACGCCGTACGCCGCACCGTTGCCGGGCGGCACGTCGGCGCCGGCGGCCGCGCCGGCCGCGTTGACCGCGACGGCTACGCCCGCTCCCAGCGGTTCGCGCGTGCGCTCGTGCCAGCGCATTGCCGTAAAGCGTTCCGCGCGCGAAACGACGTTGGACGGCGCCGGGACGTTCGCAATGTAGGCGACGTAGCCGACGGCGTACAATCCGGCGGTCGCCAGCGCGATGCCGTTGCCCACGTTGAGGCACTGGCGGCTGCGCAGGTGCAGCACGACCGGAGCGTTCTGCCCGCTGGTGTCGTCCAAGTTCACCATTGCCGGCGACTGCATGGTGGCGATCAGCGCCCCGTTGCTCAGGACGCCGGCCAGGGTCGGTCCGGTCGAGGCCTGCGGGAAGTTTTCGCACGACGCCAGGTCGACCGCCGAGACGCGGGTGCCTGCGCCCAAACGCGCCGGCCGGCCGGCGTTGATCAGCAAACCGTTCGCATCGTCGAATCCGGCGATCGATCCGCGCGCGTTCGGCAGCCGATACGCGCCGCGACGGTCCCACACGATCGGCCGGACGACGAACCCATTGACGGTCAGCGTGGCGGCGATCGTTCCGTCGGCCGCAACCGCCATCAGCGCGCGGGCGGCGAACGGTTCGATCGTCGCGTGGCGCGGCAGCGAGAGCAGACGGACCGTTACGGCGCGGGCCGCGATCGTCGTTGTCGTCGCGAAGAGCGTCGTTGCCACGAGGATCGCCGCCATGCGTTTCACCCTGCCGCTCTATCGTTTCTCGTTGCGGACGGCCGGCGTCGCCAACGCCGCGAGCGCGATGACGATGTAGCCGGCGCAGGCGATCCACATGGCCGCGTGGGGGCTGCGCCGGTCCGCGACCCAGCCGAAAATCAGCACCCCGGGAGCCATGCCGGAGAGGACGAACAGCCGCACGGCTCCCATGACCCGCCCGATCATGTGCTCGGGGGTGACGCGCATCCGAAACCCGATGATTTGAGCAATTTCGAAACTCGCGATCGTGTTGGAGGCGGCCCAAAACAGCGCCACTAGCCAGACGTTGCGCACCAGAACAACGGGCAGAAACATCAACGCGTCGAGCAGATACGCGATCGTCAGCGCGCGCCCGAACGGCCAGCGCCGCGCCCAGCGCGCCGCCAGCCACGCGCCCGCCACCGCACCGGCCGCCGAGATTCCAAAAAAGATGCCGACGACCTGATCGCTGGCCCCGAATCCTTTCTTGAGAAAGGGAATGAGGATCGCAAAGCAGCCAAAGCCGAACACGTTGAACGAAAAGCCGATCAGCACTTGGGCGCGCATACCGACGTCGTTCCACAACTGTCGGTATCCGAGCGCGACGTCGTCGATAAGGTGGCGCGCCGACGGAACGCCCTGCACGGCGTCCGGGCCGAGCGACGGGATCCGCGCCAGCGAAATTTGCGACGCCAGGTAGGTCAGCGCGTTGACGACCAGCGCCGGCAACGGGCCGAAGATCGCAAAAACGGCGCCGCCGATGACGGGCGTAATGAGATTCGAAGCGTTTTCCGAGGCGATGAGCACGGCGATCGCTTCGGTCGATCGCTCGCGGCCCAGCAAGTACGGGATACTCGAGGCTTGGCCCCCCAAAAATGCGGCGGCGCAGATCGAGATAATGACCAAACCGCCGTAAATCATCGGTAGCGTGAGCACGTGCTGCCAATAGGCGACCGCAAAAAATGCCATGACCGCGAAACGAATCGCATCCGACCCGATCATGAGCTTGCGCCGGTCGACGCGATCCGCCAGCGAGCCGCCGATCAGGGAAAAGAGCGAAAACGGCGCGACTTCAGCGATGAACGCCGCCCCGGTCGAAAGCGCCGAATGGGTGAGATGATAGGCCAGCAGCGGAACTGCGAGCGTGCGCAGTCCATCGCCGAGCAGGCTCAGCGATTGTCCGACGAAGTATTGCCGAAACGCGCGCGACGCGAAAACGCTCGGCAGCTTATGCGCGGCAACCATAGACGCGGTAGGATACCGCAACGGCCGGGCTCCGTCAAGGCGACGGTGCCGAAAGTCAGCGGAGGTGCCGCCAGACGAGCGAAGCGGCCACCGCCACTAGCGCAAATGCGACCGCCAGCAGCAAATGCGGCGATTTCAGCCGCAGCGAAAGGCGCGCGCCGATCGGCCCCCCGAGCAGTCCGCCCGCGACCAGCGGCACGACGTCGTGCAGGTTAACGTCCCGCTGCATCGCGTGTACCGCCAGACCCACCGGCGAGGTGAGCAGGATGCCGAACTGCGAGGTGGCGCTGACCGCGTGAATCGGCAGCTCCGAAAAGTAGAGCAGGGTCGGAACGAGCACGATCCCGCCGCCGATGCCGAAAAGGCTCGAGAAGATCCCGACCGCGAAGCCCAAGAGGACTGCGGCCCGATACGACATCCCCTTGATCGCGTGCACGTGGTCGTGCTGCGGCCGGCCGCGCATCCGTTTTTCCGCATTCCACGCCATATCCACGGCGACCGCGATCAGCAGCAGGGCGAGCGTCCAGTCGAATACACGCGGCGTGATGCGCAGCGAAAGCATCGCACCGATGATGCCGCCCGGCAACCCTCCGGCGGCGATCAGGAAACCGATTTTGAGATGCACGCGGCGCTGCATCAGATAAGCCAACGCGCCGCTGGCGCCGCTGGTCACGATCAGAACCAACGACGTGCCGGCCGCTTCGGCCGGAGCCAGTCCGAAAACTAGGCGGAGCACCGGCACCAGGATAAACCCGCCGCCCAGTCCGACCATCGCGCCGAACGCGCTCGCGAAAAGCGCTACCGCGAAAAGTTCGAGCGGGCCGTGCACCTGGCGCTTACGCCTGCGGCTTGAGCGAGCGCACGTTGTAGATGCCGATCGGCCGGCTTTTGCCCTTCACCGCTACCGGTTCGAGCGCTTCGACGTCGACGATGTCCTTGCACTCGTCGTAGGTCGTTTCGCTAATGATGATTTCGCCGCCCTTGGCGACGTTGTACAGCCGCGACGCAACGTTGACGTTGTCGCCGATGACCGTATAGTTCATGCGCGAACTCGCCCCGAGATTCCCCATCACGACTTCGCCCGTGTTGACGCCCATCCCGACGGTAAACTCTTTCTTGCCCGCGGCCTTCCAGCGAGCGCTCAGCTCGCGGATTTTGTCCTGCTGCTTGACGGCCGAGACGACCGCATTGCGGGCGTCGTCCGGCGTTTGATACGGGGCCGAAAATACCGCCATCACGCAGTCGCCGATGAACTTGTCGACGTAGCCGCCGTGGGCGAAGATGATCGCACACATCGCTTCGAAGTATTCGTTGAGCTGATCGTAGATTTCTTCGGGCGTCATCGTTTCGCTCATCGCCGTAAAGCCTCGAATATCGCTGTAGAAGATCGTCGCCTTCACGCGCTTGCCGTGCAGGGCGAGGGTCCCGCGCGGATCGTCCTGCTTGAGAATCTCCGAAACTACCGCCGGACTGACGTGCATGCCGAAGAGGCCGGTGACCATCCGTCGCTGCGCGCCTTCGTCGAGCACGCGGTAAATCGCCACCAGCATCGTTCCCAGCAGCATGGCCAGGACGACGTGCACGAGGTCGAGCCAATAAAGCTTGGAGATGAAGAGCCACAGGTTGACGTAGGCGTAGACGAGCGTCGCGGCGAGCGCGACCGCGATCGCATACGACGTGCGCATCAGCGTGAAACCCAGCGCGGAAAGCAGCGGCAGCGCGATGACGAGCAGGACGTCGAGCCACAGCGGCGCGGGCTTTAAATAGTAGGCCCGCATGAGCTGGTCGGCGAGACGGGCGTTGATGAAGAGTCCCGGAACGCGCCCGCGCCCGGGAGTGGCCGAGAAGTCGTAGAGTCCCGCGGCGGTCGCCCCGACGTACACCAGCGCGCCGCCGGCGAAGGCGCGCAGGTCGGCCGGCTTGGCCGCATACGCGTCCGCGAACGACATCAGGCCGCGCCCGGCAAAGGCCTGCGTCTGCACGTCGGCTCCGGTTGCGGCGTCTTGGTGGTGGGCCGTGCTCGGCGGAAGCAGCAGCATTCGCCCGTCGTCGTCCTTGGGGATGGATGCGAGGTCGAGCGGACGTCCGAGGAACGTGGAAACCGCCGCAGCGGGCAGCGCGAGGAGGCGTTCGTTCCCGTGCCGGCCGGACGCCAGCGTATCGATTTCCATCGGCTGGCCGATGACGTAGCCGCCCGGAGAATCGACGGTTAAAAATCCGATCGCTTTGGCCGCACGCTGCAGCGCGGGTGCGGGCGGCTGTTCGGCAATTTGACCGGTCGTCGTGGTGGTTAGTGGAAAGGCGAGAACGGACGGCATGGTGCGCAGCGCCGCGGCGAAGGCCGCGTCCTGCGACGGATCCTTGCTCGGATCGATGAACTCGATGTCGAATGCGACCGTCTTGGCGCCGGCCGCTTGGAGCTTGTGCAGCAGCGTCGCATAGACGGCTCGCGGAAACGGATAACCCATCGTTTTTAGACTGGCGTCGTCGACGCTGATGATGGCTAAATTCGGATTGGGCCGATCGTCGTACGCGGGGCGGCCGAAGCCTAAAAATGCAGCGCCGTCGAGCGCGCTGAAATGGACGGCTAGGTCGGCAATCCGGTTGACGACCGGAAACTGCGTGAGCGGAAGCGCGACGAGTATCGCACCGGCCGCACTTGCGACGCCGCCCAGCACGAGGGCGATGACGAGCGCTCGCAGCCGGGCGGGCACGTCAACTCGAACGCCCGATATAGCGGCGGTCGCGCGTGTCGATTCGAATGACGTTGCCGGTTTCGACGAAGAGCGGGACTTGAACGGTCGCACCGCTTTCGAGCTTGGCCGGCTTGGTGGCGTTGGTCGCGGTGTCGCCGCGGAATCCCGGATCGGTTTCGACGATCTTGAGCTCGACGTGGGCCGGCAAATCGACGCCGATCGGCACGTCGTCGTGAAACTGCACGTCGATCGCCATGCCGTCTTTAAGGAAATCGGCTGGGTCGCCGATCAGCTCGCGCGAGATCGTGACGTTTTCGAACGTTTCCTGATCCATGAAGTGGTAGCCGTCGGCATCGTTGTAGAGCATCTGCATCTGGCGGTTGTCGACGGTCGCGCGTTCGAGCTTTTCGCCCGCGCGAAACGTGCGCTCGAGGGTCGTCCCGTTGCGGACGTTCTTCATGCGCGTGCGCACGAATGCGGATCCCTTACCGGGCTTGACGTGGAGAAACTCGATGACGGTCCAAAGCTGGCCATCGACGATGATAGTGACGCCGTTACGGAGGTCGTTGGACGAGATCATGACCTCGGCAGATACGGGCCGGGCGTCCGCAAGCCCTGGTGCGGCGGGGCGCTCGGAACCTTAAGCTCGAGGTTTAGACGACCGGATCGGCGCTTCGGTCCCGGCGCGCAGGCGGCCGAGGTTCTCGCGGTGCGTGTAGATAACCAGGATTGCCGCGAAGACCCCGTAGAGCGTCTCGACCGGCGAGCGCGTGAAAGCCC
>DATCGB010000195.1:0-15067 GCA_036509155.1 Candidatus Tumulicola sp.
CAGCGGAGCGGTCATCCAAGGAGTGCGCGCTGATTAGGCGTATGCGAACCTGCGGTGGTTCCTGGGTCGCGACGGTGAAGGCGGGCCGCAGATATACACGGTCGCGGCTGCCTCGGACGACCTCAAGCGCAACATCATCGAGGATAAGCAAGACGCGGTGAAGATTCCGCTCAAGCTGGCCGACAAAGATCCGATGCTGGTAGCGCAGGCGACGAAGGCGTTGGAAATCATGAGCGACACGCCCGATGCCTGGGAGTTACTGGTCCCGCTGAAGGATGTCGATCTCGACCGCGTGTACGGCGAAGTGCGCGAACTCTACCGCCAGGCGTTCGACTGGGACGGTCGCGACGCCGATCGGCCGCCCTATCTTGGCGCGGGCCGCAGCATGCGCATGCACATGCGCGAGTGGATCACGCGCTGGGACCTCGAACGCCTCGACCCCAGCTACACGGCGGATATCGAAGCGCAACGGCTGAGCGCCGACTTGACCGAACGCCAAGGAATGGAAGGCTTTTCGGAAGATGACTCGGACGAAGCGCAAGCCGCGAACGCCTAGCGCCTGCCACGCTCGACGCGCTTGTCCGCGCGCCTATTGACGCCACCCATTCGCGGCGGTATTCTCTAGCTACTCGGTAGTGACTTTCAGTTTCAGAATCGGAAGAGGAACGCGAGATGGATAACACGATCGTCGAGCTGTCGGAAGACGATGCCGGCCAGTGTCCCGTACATAAGCACGTACCGCTGCGGCCTCGGGTTAACGTCGATTGGTTCCCCGAGTTGCTCGACGTGTCGGTGCTCCATCGGCCGTCCGCGCGGTCCAGCCCGATGCGCGCCGATTTCAACTACGCACGTGAGTTCAACAGCCTCGATCTCAAGGCGGTTAAGGCCGACATTTTCAGTCTGATGACCACCTCGCAGGATTGGTGGCCGGCGGACTACGGTCACTACGGACCGCTCTTCATTCGCATGGCGTGGCACAGCGCAGGAACCTACCGCATCGGCGACGGTCGCGGTGGTGCGGGCTCGGGCGAGCAGCGTTTCGCGCCGCTCAACAGTTGGCCCGACAACGCCAACCTCGATAAGGCGCGCCTGCTGCTCTGGCCGATCAAACAAAAGTACGGCCGGAAAATCTCGTGGGCCGATCTGATGGTCCTGGCCGGAAACTGCGCTTTGGAATCGATGGGATTCAAAACGTTCGGATTTGGCGGCGGCCGCATCGATTCGTGGGAACCCGATGAGTACATCTACTGGGGTCCCGAAAACACCTGGCTCGAAGACCAGCGCTATAGCGGCGAACGCGATCTCGAACGGCCGCTGGCGGCCGTGCAGATGGGGCTGATCTACGTGAACCCGGAAGGCCCGAATGGCAAGCCCGATCCGCTCGCCGCGGCGCACGACATTCGCGAAACCTTCGCCCGCATGGCGATGAACGACGAGGAAACCGTCGCGCTCATCGCCGGCGGCCACACCTTCGGTAAGGCGCACGGTGCCGCCGACCCCAGCCAGTACGTCGGCATTGCGCCGTCTGGTGCGGGCATCGAAGAGCAGAATTTGGGCTGGCGCAACACGTTCGGCAACGGTAACGGCGCCGACACGATTACGACCGGTCTCAAAGGGGCTTGGACGACGACGCCGATCAGTTGGAACGGCGAGTACTTCGACAATCTCTTCAACTACGAATGGGAGCTGGGTAAGAGCCCCGGCGGCGGTTGGCAGTGGGCACCGAAGGACGGCGTCGGCGCGGGTACCGTTCCCGACGCGTACGACGCCGGCAAGAAAAAGGCGCCGATGATGTTCACGACCGACCTCGCACTGAAGGTCGACCCGATTTACGGACCGATCTCGGAGCATTTCCACAAGGATCAGCAAGCCTTCGCGGATGCGTTTGCCCGGGCGTGGTACAAGCTGACGCATCGCGACATGGGCCCCATCGCGCGCTATCTCGGCCCGGAGGTTGCCGCCGAGCAGCAGATTTGGCAAGATCCCGTGCCGGCAGTCGACCACCCGTCGATCGACGAGCAAGATGTCGCTGCGCTCAAGCGCCGCATTCTTGCCTGCGGGCTCACGGTTGCGCAGCTCGTCACGACCGCGTGGGCGTCGGCATCGACCTTTCGCGGTACCGACAAGCGCGGCGGTGCGAACGGCGCGCGCATTCGCCTCGCGCCTCAGAAGGATTGGGTCGTCAATCAGCCTGCGGAGTTGGCGAAGGTGCTGCAAACCCTGGAGGGCGTCCAACGCGACTTCAATGCGTCGCTAACCGGCGACAAGAGTGTCTCGCTGGCCGACGTCATCGCGCTCGGCGGGTGCGCCGCGATCGAGCAGGCCGCCACGAACGGCGGTCACGACGCGACGGTGAGCTTCGTGCCGGGACGCGCGGATGCGACGCAAGCGAACACCGACGTGGAATCCTTCGCGGTGCTCGAGCCGACCGCCGACGGATTCCGCAACTACCTCGGCGACGACCACGCACGCTCGCCCCAGCAACGGCTGGTCGATCGCGCGCAGTTACTCACGCTGACCGCTCCCGAGATGACCGCGCTCGTCGGGGGCCTGCGCGTCCTGGGCGCAACCGCCGACGCCTCCAAGCAGGGGGTTTTCACGAAGCGGCCGGGGACGCTGACGAACGACTTTTTCGTGAACCTCCTCGACATGGAGACCAAGTGGCAGCCGGCCGGCGGCGATTACACCTACGAAGGTCGCGACCGGCGCACCGGCGAGGTCAAGTGGACCGCGACCAACTGCGACCTGATCTTCGGGTCGAACTCGCAGTTGCGCGCGCTCGCCGAAGTCTACGCCATCGACGGCGATCACTTCGTGCACGACTTCATCGCCGCATGGGAAAAGGTCATGAATCTCGATCGCTTCGATCTCGCTACGATCGCCTAGCGATCGCACGGCCCGCGCGGCGATCACGCCGCTTGGATTCGTACGTCGAGGGCGGCTGCGGCTTCCTTGATCGCGGCATGGTCGAGCAATAGTTCTTCGACACCGTGATTATCAAATGCGTCCCGCGCCCACAAGGCCAGTGTGGCCCAGCGAGCATCGCAATACGACCACCAGCGAACGCCTACATACCGTCGTTCTGTCCGCAGGCGCACTCTTGCGCCGATCTTCGAGTCGAGCCTAGACAGACAGGCTAGGCTAAAATATGGTGGAGAAGTGAAGAAGATCGTCAACCTCTACGACGCAAAGAACTCGCTTTCAAAGTTGGTTGCCGACGCGCTATCGGGCGAGGAGGTTATCATCGCAAAGAACGGGCGCCCACTGGTAAAGCTCGCGCCGGTGGAAGCCGTCGAACCTCGCCGGCTGGGGTCGGCACGCGGAACGTTCGATGTGCCCGACGATTTCGATGCGCCGCTGCCTCCGGAGGTCCTGGAGGCGTTTCATTCGTGAGGCTCTTGCTCGATTCGCGTATACTATTGTGGGCGATCGAGGCGCCCGAACGGATCGCCGCCGCAGCCCGCGCGGCGATCGAAGATCCGCGCAACCTCGTCTTCGTTTCGACGGCGAGCACGTGGGAAATCGCGATCAAATATGCTCTTGGAAAACTCGCTCTGCCTGCCGCTCCCGCCAGCTTTCTTCCGGCGCATATCAAGATGGCAAGATTCACCATCCTTCCCGTCGGGTTAGAACACTCGCTTGCCGTGGCAAGCCTGCCGGCTCATCACAGCGATCCGTTCGATCGACTGCTCATCGCGCAGGGGCTTCTCGACGATCTAACGATCGTCACCGTGGATCCGGTGTTCGTGAACAACGGCGCAAACGTCTGGCCTCTAACGTAGGGGTCATCCGCGCGGCGCGTGAGCGTTACGCCCAGGCCCGGCTTGCAGGTTCGGCCGAGCAAGCGAGGTAGTATCAGGGCATGATTAACCGCATGCTCACCGCTTGCGCCATCATCTGCGTGATCGCGCCTGCGCTCCACGCCACTGGCGCTGGCGCAGCGGCGCCCTCGAACGCGGCCGCGTTGACGTGGTCGCCGTGTAAAGACGTACCGGACACCGAATGTGCCGGCCTGTCGGTTCCCCTCGATCCGGCCAAACCGGACGGCGCAAAGTTGACGCTGCGGTTGGCGCGCGTGCCGGCGCAGGACCAGGCCCACAAAAAAGGCGTCATCGTCTTTCTCCCCGGCGGGCCCGGTGCCGGAATTGCCTCGGTCTTCGGCGGCGATAATCGCAAAGAGCAGCATATCGACGAGCTTAGCCGGCGTTGGGATCTTGCCGTGTTCGATCCGCGCGGCGTTGGCGAGAGCAGCCCGATCCGCTGCTCGCCGCAGGCGGTTCCCTCGCCGGCGGCTCCGTCGCTGCAGCCGCCGGGACGGCCATACTACGCGAACGTCGCGCGGGTAAACGCCGCCTACTTCAAGACGTGTTTTGACGAGAGCGGCGAGTTGATGCGGCACCTATCGGCGGCCGACACGGCAGCCGACGTCGAACAGATCCGCCGCGCGCTGACCCCGAACGACGGTCTGATTGCGTATGGGGGATCGTATGGCTCGGCGTACGGGCAAGCCTATCTCGAGCGATTTCCGACGCACGTCAAAGCGATGGTCCTCGATGGCGTCCTCGATCACAGCATCGATTTTCCGACCTTCATGGCGCGCAACGTGCGTTCGGTCGACGACGAGTTCGATCGGATGGTGCGCTGGTGCGCGTCGAGTCCGTCGTGTGCGCTTCACGGAACCGACGTCGGGGCGGCCTACGATGCTCTCGCGCGAGCCCATGCGGAATTTATTCCGGTCGTGTCGCAGTTGCTGGCGGCCGGAAGCGATCCGAATTTTGGCTGGCCCGCGCTTGCCAAGATGTTGGCTGCGGCGAACACCGGCGACACCGCTGGATTCGAGGAGATGCGTAAGGCGACCTCGATTGCAGCGGTTGCCACGGACGCACACGTGGTGGCCGGAAAGAGCGGACTGTTTTCCGGCGTGATCTGCTCGGACTACGGTCCGCAGTCGGACTACGATGCGCTCGTTGCCGGCGGGCGCGCCGTTTCAAACGAAGCACCGCGCTTCGCCTGGAAATACTGGGATTACACGCCGATTCTGCGTGCTAGCGCCGGCGTCGGCGACTGCGTCGGATGGCCGATCGCGGCGACGTATCCGCCGCACAAGCTGCGCGTCGGTTTGCATCCCAACGTCATGGTCGCCAATCCGACGCACGACCCGGCGACGCCGCTCGCCAACGCCGTTTCCGTCTGGCTGCAGATTCCACAAGCACGGCTGCTCGTTGCCGATAGCGACGGGCATCAGAGCTGGATCGTTTCGAAATGCGCGTTTGAAGCCGAAGCCCGTTTCCTCGAAGACCCGACGAACTATCCGTCGGTAACGCTCTGTCCGCTGGAAGCTCAGCCCTGATGCGCGTAAAGACGCCCGCCGTCGCGCAGCCACGCGACCCGGCCGTCCGGCCCGCGCACGAAGTCGCTGCGATTGTGCTGGCCGTTCGCGTCGGTGGTGAGCACGTACTCGTCGCGATAGAAGGCCAGCGTCAGTTCGAGGTCGCCGCTCGCGCGTAAGCTACCGTCGGCGCCGCGCAACTCGACGGTGAGCGTCTCGGGTTTTTCCGGCGAGCCGTCGGGCGGAATCGTCCAACCGACGTAGCGGCCTTCGTATGGCTGCAACTGCGCCGCGGTGCGTTTTTGAGGTTTGGCCGGCGGATTGCTCAAGCCGACGAAATGTTCGAGGGCCCAGTTCGAGCGCGTGAGTTCGTTGATCAGCATCGGACCGGTTGTCGAGTTCGTCAGCGTGGTCATCGCAAAACCGCGCGCCGGAATAAAGAAGAAGTCGGAGTTCTGGCCGCCCCACGCTCCACCGTGTTGGAATATCGGAATGCCCTGCGCCGTGCGCCGCACAAACCACGTGACGCACACGCCGTCGACTTCCATGCGCAGCGTTCCGCCGGGGCCGGGATTGGAACGCATGGCGACGAGCGTCTGCGGCGACATCACCTGTTTGCCGTCGTGGGCGATACCGTTGCCGAGGTGAAAACGCGCGTACCGCAACTGATCGCGCGCGCTCGAGATCAGGCCGCCGGTCGCATCGAGCGAACGCGGGAACCACCAACTCGCCGGATCCACGCCGGCAACGCCCTTCTCGACGACGTGCGACGCCGTGATGTTGTGCCGATGAGTTCGTTGGTAAAAAATCCCGTTCGCCCGAGGCCCAGCGGTTCGAGGACGAGTTTGACGATCGCCTCTTCGTACGGCGTGCCGGTGACGCTTTCGATCACGCGCCCGGCCAGGTCGAGCGCCGCGTTATTGTAGGCTAAGACTTGGCCCACCGGGGTCAACTGGCGAAGCAGCGCCATGCCGGCCACGTATTTCGTCAGCGCGTCGTCGCCGCGGCCGTAGTTCGCATAGTCGTCGCCCAGCCAGCCGGCGCTGTGATTGAGGATCTGACGCACCGTTACCGTCGCGGCGACGGATTCGTCGGCGAGGTTCAAGCCGGGCAGATACGTGCGCACGGGTGCGCGAAGATCGATCTTCCCCATCTCGACCAGGCGCATTACCGCCGTTCCGGTAAACGTCTTGGTGGTCGAGCCGATCCGAAAGAGCGTATCGCCGTCGACGGGTAACGGATAATCGACGTTGGTGACGCCGTAGCCGCGAACGTACTCGCGATTCTGGTAGTACACCCCAACGGCGACGCCCGGCACGTTGAAGCGCTTCATCAGCGCCTCGACTCTCGCGTCGAGTTCACGGAAGAGCGGGTCGGCCGCGGCGCTCGGTTCGGCGGGTTGGGCGTAGGCCGCAAGTGGGGCGGCGGCTACGGCCAACGCGCCGGCTCCGGCGGCCTCGAGCATTGCCCGTCGTGACAACACGATTCGTCCTCGCTTTCTTTACGGCGTTGTGGGTCGGGCGTTTGCCGCGCCTATGGCCGCCGCCATCGCCAGCTTGTGATCCTTGGTCCACGGCGGCCCGACCGCGCTGCGCATGTCGAGAAAGTACGCGTCGAAGTTCTCGATTTGCAGCGCCTGGCTCGCTGCGCCCAACACGTTCTTCACGTCGTAATAGTGGACGGGCCAACCGCGCGCGGCGGCCGCGGCGGCCAGCGCTTTACGGTACATCACCCAGTCGGCGACGTTTCTTGCACGGTAGTCTTTGATTCGCTCGGCAATGGTCGGCGGAAGTTGTTGGTAGTCGCGAAGTGCGATTCCGAGGATCGGCTGGACGGCCGTCGTGACGGCTTCCAGCGCAAGCACTGCGTGCCTTTCCGCCGAAGCACGCACGCGCTCGACCAACGCGACGGCCTCGTCCAGCGGAAGCCCCTGGCCTTCGTGGTGATGGGGAAGCGCCGGCAGGAAGTCGTCCACAAGTTCTACGCGGCGGCGGTCGAGGAGCGTCCCATCGCGCGCCACCGTCACGAGCACCGCCCAACCGCCGTGATCCGATATCCCGATGATGCCACCGTCTTTCGATGGTGTCGCCGGCGAGCTGCACATCGCTAAAGCCTACCGCCGGCAGCCGGCGCCGAGCGAACCGGCAGAATGCACGCAAAGAAAAAGACGATCGCCGCCGCTAGAACACGCACCTTAAGCCTCCAATCTTACCCGCTCGCTTGGCCGTTCGTCGCCGCTAGGAGGCGCCCTCCGATTGAGCGCACGAACTTAGCAGGAACGGCACGGCGCAGCGTTTCATCCGAACCGAGGGGCTAAAATGCGCGAACGTTTTGATGCGGTGGGGCATCTCTTGCGGCATCTGCACGACGTCGCGGCGCTGCGCGCGAATCCGATCGCGGCGCGCTACTTCTCGCAGACGACATCCGGCGGCGTGATTTCCGACGACCTCGAGGCCGATGCGCTGACCCGCGTGCACGCTGCCGTTTCGGCTGCGGTCGAGCTCGTGTTCGTGCGCGGCGGCGACGAGCAGGCTGCCGCGCACGCGTTTCGTCAGCGTGCGATCGTCGAACGCTGCGATCTTTTCGGTGAGTCGCATGCCAAGGTGGCCGCCGATTTAGGGCTTTCGCGCCGGGAATTCTACCGCGAACGCAAGCGCGCGCGCGAGCGCCTCGGCGACTACTTCGCTCGGGTCGAGCAGCATAGCTCGGTGCAAGGCCATCCGAACGAGTTCGAACTCGCCCTGGCATTCGCCGACAGCCTGCGGCGTCTCGGGCGCCACGACGCGGCCATCGCTTCGATGGAAGCGTTGAGCGGGCGCGCCAGCGGCGCTTTCGAGCGGATCCGCGTGAACGTCGCGCTCGCCGCCACGCACTGCGACGTCGGACGAATCGACGCCGCCCACGCCGCGATCGACCGCGCCCGGGAAACCTACGCCGCGCACGTCTGTGCCGAACCGATGCTGCTGCTCGAAATTGAGGTGGTTTCGGCGCGCGCGCTCTGGATGTCGGGCAAACCGGCGGAAGAAGTGGAGTCGAAGAACCGCTGGGTTCTCGCGCAGTTGCGCGACCCGTCGCTGCTGCGGACGGATCGCACGTTCGAACTCGAAGCGCTGTCGCTCGTGCGTCTGGGAATGCTGCGCCGCGACGTCGGCGACGCGCCCGCCTCGCTCACATTCCTCCGCCGCGCCGAGGAGGTGCTGCGCTCCCTGCCCAAGCCGCCGCCGGCGCTCAAAGCGGAACTGCTCGGGAATCTCGGCCTGACGCTGATGGTCGCGCCGAATGGACTTCCCGCCGCGGCCGAGGCGTTGCACGCGTACCTCGAATTCTCGCGCGGGCACAACTTGCTCTGCGACACCGCCGACGCGCTTTCGAGTCTGGCCACGCTGCATTTGCAGTTGGGCGACGTCGTTAAGGCACGGGCGTTCGCGCGCAGCGGCCTGGACTTCGCGCGCTTGGTGTCGTCGAAGCAGCAGCTCGCGGAA
Source organism: Candidatus Tumulicola sp. (assembly GCA_036509155.1). Lineage (GTDB taxonomy): Bacteria > Vulcanimicrobiota > Vulcanimicrobiia > Vulcanimicrobiales > Vulcanimicrobiaceae > Tumulicola. Next base: position 8,812 of record DATCGB010000195.1, read on the forward strand.
GTTTCGGTGATCGCCGCGCTGGCCGAAGCCGAGGGCGGCGATCCCAAGGCGTCGCTCGAGTTGATCGCACAGGCGCGCGCCGATGCCGTTGTCGGTAGTCCGAGCTGGGTGCTCGCCGAACTCGCCGAGGCGCAAGTCCTGCTCTCGACGGGAGCGTATCAGCGGGCGTGGCGGGTGGCCAGCGAGGCGGCCGAACTCATGTCGGCTCTTGGCATGGTGCGCTACGCGGGCGCGGCGTTGCGCATTGCGGCCGAGGCGGCCGAAGGAGCCAACCGGCACGACGACGCCGTCCGGACGATTCGCGAAGCGGTCCGAATTCTCGAGAAGCGCGGCCACGCCACGTCGCTCGCCCGTGCGTACGCCTGCTCGGCGCGATTGACGCACAACCGGCGCGATGCGCAGCGCGCACGCGACTTGCTCGAATCGCTGCGCCCACCCGACCGCGCCGCTGGAGTGCCGTAGTTAGTGCCAACGTGAGGACTCGCCGCTCCGCCGAAGCAATCGCGCAATCGAACTACTCGTGACACCTTACCGTCGTTGGGAGCACGCCATGCATCGTCTTCACGCCGCAAGCATCGCCGTCTCGGGCGCCGCGGCGCTCATACTCGCCGCCGGCTGCTCGGGGGCCGGCTCGCAAAGCTCGCCGGCTGCACCTCCCGGTCCGGCGACAGCGGCGGCGCACCTCGCGATTTCCACCCAGCCCGCGGAGTTTCAAGGTCAGCTGCGGCCGCCGTCGCATCCGCTCAAGCGCGGACCCGGTTGGCTGTTGCCTCAGGCCAAGTCGTGTAAGAGCAAGCTGTTCGTTTCGAGCTATCGGCTCGGCTACGTCAGCATCTACTGCACGAGCGGGCGCAATCAGGCGCCGATCGGACAAATTACGGCCGGGATCGAGACGCCCGAGGGCGCCGCTACCGACAAGCAAGGGAACTTCTACGTCACCAATACGAACGCCAACACCGTGACCGAATACGCTCCCAACACGACGACGCCGGCGTTTACGTATTCCGCCGGTTTGACCTATCCGGCCGGCGTTACGGTCGACCGCCAGCAGAACGTTTACGTATCGAGTCTGAGCCCCGCGTCGGTAGAGGTCTTTCCGCATCGCAAGAACGCGCCCAGACTGACGATTCCCAGCACGCAAATTCCCTACCCGATCGACGTTGCGCTCGACAAGGCCGGAAACGTGTACGTCACGAGCTACACCGCCAGCTTCGGAAACGGCGTCATCATCGAGTATCCGCCCGGAAGCACGCAGGGAACCGACCTCGGCATCCTTACCGCAACTCCGGGCGGCATCGTCGTCGACAAAGCCGGAAACATCGTTACTGCCGACCAGCGGCTGCCGGGGGTGCTCGTGTTCCCGCCGGGTGCGACGTCACCGTCGTTGACCTTCGGCACCAGCGAGGTCGACCCCGATCCGGTGCGGATGAATCGCGCGGAAACGCGCGCGTACGTCGGTGACGGCATCGGCAACGCGGTCAACGTGTATGCCTATCCGAGCGGCACGTTGGTAAACACGATCTACGACGGCATCGATGGCCCGTTCGGTTTAGCACTCGATCCGGCCGCACCGCAGTAGCGCGATGCAAGCCAAAGGAGCATCCACGATGGAAAGCACCTCGCGATACGCCCGCGCTCTCTCATTGGTGGCGTTGGCGGCGCTCGCCGCTTGCGCGAGCGGTCAGTCGAGTCAGGGTGGCGCTTTGACGCCGGCCGGGTCGAACGCACTGCGCGTTACTGCAGCTCGCCTGCCGTTCGCGAAGGCGCAGCCCGCGCACCGTGCCGGCGGATGGCTGTCGTCGGCCGCAAAGTCGGGCCAGCACGTCATCTACGTCTCGGATTTCTTAGCGAACGTCGTTCAGATCTATCCGGCAAGCGGCTCCAATCCCGCGCCGATCGGGCAGATCACCGACGGCATCAGCGGGCCGATGGGCAGCTTCGTCGACTCACACGGCGATTTCTTCACGTCAAACGTGACCAACTTCACCGTGACCATGTACCCCAAAGGTAGTCTGAACTGGACGCTGCGCTACACCGGCCTCGAGTATCCGACCAGCGTCACGGTCGGCAATGACGGCACGGTGTACATCGCCGACATCAGCGGCAATAAGGTGTTCGAGTACTTGAAAGGAAGCACGCGTCCGAAGCGGATCATTAACGTGACCACGCCACAGGGCGTCGCGCTTGACGCCGAAAACAATCTCTACGTCTCGTACAACACCGGCCAGCATGGCGGCGGCCCGGGAGCCGTCAACGAGTACGCGCCGCATTCGACGAGCGGAACGACGCTCCCGGCGCAGATTTCGTGGGCGGCCGGGGACGCGATCGACGGCAGCGGAAATCTGGTTGTGGCCGACCAAAGCACCGCGCAAGTCGAGATCTTCGCACCCGGCGCGTCGTCGCCCACCCGCGTGATCATCCAAGGATTGCAAGACCCGTTTCGAATTGCCTTCGACAAGACGTTCAAGCACCTGTACGTCGCCGACCCGGAAGCCAACGCGCTCTTCGTTTACGACTACGCCACCGGAACGCTCACGAACACGATTACCAACGGACTGACTTCCGTCTACGGCGTCGCCCTCTTCCCCGAAAAGTCGTAAGGCGCCGCGCAGTCCGGTCCAGCCAGGCTGCTGACCTCGAAGTTACCAGCGCGGGTCCGTCGAGGAAATCCGAATCCGCCAAACGACTAGGGGGAACCTCGCCGTCGCGCGATCTGGTGCATCCTGCGCTTCCCGGCTTTTGCCTCCCAGCTTCGGAACTCTTCGATACGATCGCACCCCGTTAGGCTAAAGCTGGATGGGAAGTCAGATCGCCAAGACCGTGACTCCATACCTTGGAAAGATTCGATCCCGCGTCGCGACGGTTAAAACCTCAAGTCTGGATTGAGCCACGAGCATGCGGTCGAAGGGATCGGCGTGATGCGGCGGCAGGCTGCAAATCTCGAGCGCGTGAGCGGCCGTCACATCGATTACCGCAATCTGAAAGTCGGCGATGCGCCGCGGAACGTAAACCGACGGGGTGGCCGGTAACATCAGCCTTCCGAGCGCGGCCTTGATGGATATTTCCCAAATACTCGCTGCGGACAGGTACAACAGCGTCTCGGGATTCTCCAAAACGCGCCGCGCCGAAGACTTGATGCGCTTCCAATCGCCGGCGATCCAGAGAAACGCGTGCGTATCGAGTAGAATCCTCACTCGCTGCCGAACGCACGCGCGATCTCAGGCGGGAGGGGGGCGTCGAAATCGGGTGCAATGCGAATCTTACCGTCGTCGATTCCAAAGGGTCGGACCGCCTTGGAACTGGGGACAAGTTCCGCGACCGCTTCTCCGTCGCGCGTGATCGTAATGCGCTCACCGCCCTCGACGCGGCGGACGAGGGCCGAAAAATGCGTTTTTGCCTCGAGAATACTCGCCGTCTTCATGCGAACTATTCTAACGGAGCTAGGAGTCACTAGTCAAGCAGCTTGACCATCGCCGTAGGCGCAGGTTCCGCGCGCCGACTGCGGAAGCGAGCGCGGCGCTGCTGTTTTCAAATGAGGTTGTAGGTTTTTAGGGTTTGGTAGATGGTTGCGACGAGCGTGGCGATGTGGTCTTGGGCGCCGTCGGGGCAGCTATTGAGGCCGATGGCGAAGATGAGATTCTTTGTTGGGAAGAAGACGTGCTGCACGCGGTAACCCAGGGTCTGGCCTTCGTAGGCCCAGAACGCGCCGTACTGCGGACTGTAGAACTGGCCCAGGCCGAGTCCGAAGCCGCTGGGATCGTGGGGACCCGTGCGTGCGATCGGCTTGCCGGTCTTGGTTGAAACGATGCTCTCGAGTTCTTCGCGTTGGAGGGACGTGATCAGCGTTCCTTGATACATCGCGCGCGTCCATTTCACGAGCGAGTGAGGATCGGCTACGATGCCGCCACCGGCCCCTGCCCACGAGAGGCTGAAATCGCGGACGCTCTTGCCCAGCAACGGCGCCAACGTGCGCACACCTTCGTCATGATTGTAGAAATAGCCGGCGACGGTACGATCGCGCAACGCTTTGGGATAGATATCCGGGTAGTAGTACGCATTGTGGAGTGCGGCCGCGTCGATGAGCTGGCGAACGAGGTCCTCATAACTGCGGGCCGAGGCCTTTTCCACGATAAGTTGCGTCAGCGTGTAGTTGGTGTCGGAGTAGAGAAAGCCTTTTTGGAGAGGAACGTTTTCGACGTATCCGATGAGCTGCGCGGGGGTGAATTTGTGATGCGGGTCGGCTGCTACGGCCTTTTGCCAGGCGATCGACGCGTCGAACGACGCGATGCCGCTGGTCATGTTCAAGAGCCGGCGAATGGTGACGCCCTTCCATTGCGGATATTGCGGCAGCCACGTACCGATAGTTTGATCGAGATTCAGCTTGCCGGCCGCCGCAAGTTTCAACGCGATGATCGCGGTGAACGCTTTCGTATTGCTTGCGATCTGAAAGAGGTCCCGCGGGGTAGCGGCGATGCTGCCGCGGTACGACGTCGTCCCTGCAGCCAGATCGATCCAGCGCCCATCGGGCAGGCTCACACTCAGCGACGCGGCGGAGATGTGTTCGATCGATCCGCGCGCCGTGAGGTAGTGAATCAAATCTTGGCGTAACGCGTTGGAGGCCGCGTCGGGCGTGCTGGTCGACGGCGGCGTCGGTGCGGCGGCGTTGGAACTGCACGCCGTCAGCGCTGCAAGAATAACCGCAGAGAAAACCTGATTGACCATGTCGTCCTCCGAAACGTCGGCGTATTTGATGTTGCGCGCGCGAAAAGACTATGCTCTAGGAAGAACGCGAGTACCTCTCGAACGTTCTCATCGTCGTGATCCGAGCGTCCGTTATCGCACCGCGTTAGGCGCGCGGGACGGCGCGCTACGCCGCGTGCCGTTCGCTCGAAGCCATACGGGGAGCGTACGTGGTACACGCGGCTCGAACAGGGGCAGCCGATCAACGTTTCGGCCGACGTGCTCGGCGGCATCGCGCGCGCCTTGCAGACTGATCGACGAACTGCGCGCGACCTCCGAAGAGTTTGCCGAGCTGTGGTCGCAGCACGATGGGTTGGGATCGGTGGACGGACTCAAACGATATCTCCACCCGCAGCTCGGCGAGCCGATCCTCGACTACACGGCGTTCGCGTTACCGGGCGACGGCGACATGCACGTGATCGTCCTCACCGCGGCACCGGGTTCGGAGACCGAAGCAAAGTTGAAGCTCCTCTCCCCCGCCGCCGTCTAACGTCCCCATCGGGCCCGCGCATGCGCATTGCACGCTCCAAGGTCGCCTCTCGACTGCGGCGCTATGCGCCTCCGCCCGAGATGACAAAGGGATTGGTGGGCTGGAAGTTGGCGCGGGAGCGGCTCGACGTGCCGTCGTAAAGAGTTGAAGAGCGATGCCTCATGCGCTCGAAAGGGGGGCAGACTTGCCGCACGCATCTTCGGCTGCTTCCTTCAAGGTGGCTGCGAAGCATTTGTTCCGCCACTTGCACGATCCGCACGCGCTGAAAACCAACGCGATAGTCCGGCACTTGTTTGCCGACGCGGCGGCTACGGGCCTAGGCCATGTGCCCGAAGGTGCCGTGCTCGATCGAATCCACCAACTCGTTCGCCGCGGCGCCGATCGCTGTCGCGAAGCCGACCTTTTGACCAGTTACGACGAACGGGCGATCCGGCAGCACAAAATCGTGATGCATCAGTGCTTGGAGGGGCGTCCCATCCGCGAGGTGGCGACGGCGCTCGGCATTTCGTTTCGGCACTGCTATCGCGAGCGGGCGGCCATCTGCGAACGGATCGCTCGTTACATTGCCGAGAGTCAGGAACCTCCAACGCTCGACCACAGTGCCCGGCTCGACGAATTTCAGTTCCTAATGGATCGCGCGATTCACCGAGCCGAGTTTGGCGATACGGGCGAAGTGCTGGCCGAATGGGATAAGGTGATCGGTCAAGCGCCGTCGACCTATCGGAAGATCGAGGCGCTGCGGGCGAGCGCGCTCGCATCGATCGAGTTCGGTGCGTTCGACCGCGCGGAGAACGCCTATGCGGACGCGCGGGCGCTCTTTGCACGGTTGCCTTCGAAGCCGTCGGCGTCGCGCGACGTCGCGCAGACGTGCGTCGACCTTATCGGATCGAAGCTTTCGTTCTATCGAGGCGACATGGCTAGCGCCCTCGATATGGCGCAGCGCGCGACGACTCGAATCGAGCCGATTCTGTCGCGTTCGTTGCCGTACGTCGGGCAGCTCTACGCGGAAGCGCTCTTCGAGACGGG
>DATCGB010000196.1:0-2776 GCA_036509155.1 Candidatus Tumulicola sp.
CCATCTGCGGCCATACTTGCGGCGGATGGTACGAAAAACCAAGATCCTCTCGCTCGCCGGCATCCCGCGCGCGCGCCCAATCCCAGGTGAGATATCCGTAGGCGCGATCCGAGTCCAAATTAAACTGCGTCGCATAGTTTCGATCGTTCAGAACGCGACCGATCAAATATGCCGAGAACGGGATCGGATACCCCAACGGGCTGCCCGCCCGACTTCGCGTGATGAGTTCCTGATTGAGCGAATCCGTCCGTTGCGGCGACGGCGATCGTTCGTAGGCATCGCGCACCTGCGGGTTCGTCGCGTCGTCCGTCCGGAAGAACACCGCATCGGGGGTGGAACCGGCGGGGAACGGACCGGGCACGATCGGCGGGGCCGTTTGCTGACTCCACGAGTCTTCGTCGCGGAGCGTCGTCTGATACACCTGCGGTTCCGTGTGGTTGACGCCGTAAACCGGCGGACTAGGTTCCGAGCCGTCGGCACCGAGCAGGGGCGTGATCTCGGGATACGACCACGGCCGCTTGTAGTCGCGCGTGTCGACGCTCGGTGAGATTTTGCCCGGCTGCGGCACCGCGTTCGCGTTGTCGTAGAGCGCTGCTTGATAGTACGGATACGCCGCGCCCCCGATGTCGTGCGTACTCGGGGGAACGGTGCGATCGAGATTGCCGAACGGATCGACGGCGTCGCCCAGCGCCGCCAAGAACGTTGCGTCGACCGTCTCTCCGAGCGTGACGAGCGACTCGTCGATCTCGTTGCCGACCATCAGCTCGCCATTTGGATAGCGCAGTTCGCCGTGCGGAACGACGAACCCAAGATGCGCCAGGATTTCGTGCGTTTTGGCAACGATGTCCCAGACCAGCATGGCCAGTTCGTAAAGCGCGAGTCGAATCAGATAGCTCTCGGGGCTGGCGAGCATTTTTATCAGGTCGCCGACCAACTTCTCGGCGGCTTCCAGCTCTTTGGCGGCCCAATCGAAGAACGATTTCAGCGCGTCGCACACGTCCTCGACGGGATCGCCGCTCGAAGGGCCGCTGAAATCGGGTGGTGAGAGCAAATCCGTGACGTCGGAGCTAGGCGGGAAAAGAATTACGTCGGGCGCGCGCGGCTTTGCCAAGCTCCAAGACGACACGTAGCTCAGGCTGTAAAACGTCAGCATGAAGCGATAAAACGTCTGCACTTGCCAGGGAAGCGGAAAGCCTTCGGGCACCCCGATCTTGCTGGCCGGAGCGATCCCCTCGAGCAACTGCGCCAACGGTCCGTCCAGGCCGTGCCCGGTAACCAACTCGATGGCTTTCGTTAGCAGCCCGGCATCGATGGTCGCTTGGAACGCATCGCCTTGGTACACGCGGGGATGCGTGAACGGCCGCCGCCCCGACTCATCGCCCTTCGGCGTCTGATCGCCGTACGTCGCCTTGAGCGCCTGAACGATCGCTTCGGCCATCCACATCGGCATATCGCCGTCGACCGTTTTCAAAAGATCTTGGGCGGCAATCGGATCGTCGGGCAGCGACGCCGGCCGTTGGTCGCCATGCGGATTATCCGACGTCATCTGCACGCAATAGGCCAGCGCCGAATCGACCAGGTCCGGATAGGTGTCGGTCGCCCCCCACGGATCCGTGGGAATCGTGCCGTCCGTCGCGCAGTGGCGATAGTTCCACGCGTCGATATGATTTTCGATCAAGTGATGGCGTTGCGGATGATTGCGGAAAGGGCCGCCGCACTGCTCGTTCACGAAGGCGTGGCCGACCGTATCCAAACCCACGTGGGTCATCCACCCGAGCGCGAAGGCGAGGAGCTGCTCGAAGCACTCGGTACTGTCCGGGCGCAGCAGCTCGGCCTGAGCGATGAGGTTCGCCACGACCGTCGTGGTCCGGCGATAGTGCAGCACGTCGCCCCAGATGAACGATTGCTCGTCCCATCCTTTCGATACGCACGTGTCGAAGGCCGCAAAGATGTCGGCAAACGTCAGCACTTCAAGTTCGCCGATGTTTACGATCGCGTTCTTGAGCTGCCCGATCGCGTCGCCGAAAGCGCTCAGCACGCCGCCGGTAAGGTCGTCGAGCGCCGAATCGGCCGCGCTGACGAAGGGCGCGATCGTGTTCTCCCAGGATTGCACGAAGTCTTTCCAAATTTTTTCAAGCTTCAGAAGAAATCGAACCAGCGCTCCCAGCGTCGAGTTCACCTGGTCCAGGATCAGCAGCAGCGGCTCCCAGTCTTGTTCCTGATTCGTCTTATAGTAATAGTAAATCGCTAGCGCCAACATGATCTCGTCGCTGGGCGGCACGGCTACCCCGAGGGTCTTGGACGCATAGTCTTGCGAGAAATAAAACAGATCCGGGCCGATCGCGCCGTTGGCCGTAAATTTTTCCCAGCGTTGCATGACTTGGCCGCAGTACTCGGGCCCGTATTTCCCGATCGAATCGGAAAACACCGGATCGCCTTGACCCGCCGGCCCGGTCCAGTCCGGGACGTTGCCGGCGGCGAGGTAGTCGGCGACCCGGCGGGCCGCATAGATGTGCGTAAAGTGCGCGGGCATGCGTTCATCCTAGCAGGACGCCGTGCCGAAATCGTTCGGCCCTTGGGGGACGGCGACGCGCGGGGCGGAAGTGGGCCCGATGGCCCAGCTTGCGGTTCGGCTCTTCGGTCAAGCCAACGTCACGTACGCGGGCGAACCCGTCAAGTTCGCTAAGCGCGCGACGACGCTGGCGATGCTCGCCCTGATCGTGCTCAAACGCGGCCAAACGATTTCGCGCGAGTCGCTGGCGTTTACGCTGTTTCC
>DATCGB010000197.1:0-2339 GCA_036509155.1 Candidatus Tumulicola sp.
GCTCCTGTGGCCTCGCGGCCCTTCTTTGCGCGTTTCCGCTGTGCGCGGTCGCGTCGTCCGTCGCGCTACCCACGCCGGCACCCGCGCAATCCGTGGGTTCGCCGGTATGTTCGCAGCCCGACCACGCAGCGACGGTCACCAAGGTGGTGCAGCCGATCTATCCCAATTCGGCGGCGGCCAGCGGGGAGGGCTACACGTCGGTGCAGGTGATGATCACGATCGACCCGTCGGGTAAAATCGTCGATAGTCACATCTACCGGAGTTCGGGCAATGCTGCGGTCGACGAATCGGCGCAGCAGGCGGCGCTGCACTCGCAATACGCCCCCAAAGTCGTCGACTGCACGGCCGTGACCGGCCGTTATCTCTTTCGCGCCGACTTCGCGCCGAGCGATCAAGCTTCGGGCACCATCGACCTTCCGCAGCGAACCGGCGCTTCGTGGGATAACCCGTTCTGCGGCGCCTCCGCGCTCGCGATCCCTTTCAACGTAGCGACCAATTCGTATGCCGCAGTAAGCGATACCTACGCGCTTTACGTCTGGGCACACGCCCGTGCCAACTATGCGGCGCGCGTTATGCTAATTGGAAACGGCCAAGCCTACGCCGTCGACATCCCGCGGATTGCCTACGATGCGGCGCGCGACGCCGAAAGCGCCTACCTCGTGTCGCTTCCCAAAGGTTTCTTCGTCGAGTGGTATTTCGTCGATGGCGTGGGCGTCGACGACGCCGCGATCGGCGACTGCCCGTCGTTTGTAAAGCCGGTCGTGCCGGTCCACGATTTGGGGCCAGGCGTACCCGCCGTACCGGCGGTATCGGCGACCTTCGAACATCTCAATGCGCGCTACGTCGAGAAGCTCCCGGCTCTGTCGTGCGGTGCGCCTTACACCAGCCTCGAAATGAAAAACGCCTTCTCGCCGCTCGTCGGGCATTTTGGTGACCGTCCGCTCAGCGCCGAAGTCGAAGCCTTCGTCGATTCCAACGGGTTCATCGTGAAAACCGAAATCCGACGTTCGAGCGGCGTCGACGGCATCGACGAGGCGGCCGTCTCGGCCGTGCAATTTTCAACCTTTCGGCCGGCGACGTTCCTCTGCACGCCGGTCGTCGGCGCGCAGCTCGTAACCATCGACTACGCGCCATAGCCAATCAGCATCAAAGCCCTTCACCTGCGGCAGCGGCAGCGAGTCGCGCATCGTACGATAGCAGGGTAAGCTCGGGTAGATCGACCTGCAAGTTCTTGGCGGCTGCCAGATGCCAAAGGTCGGCGCCGCGCAACGGCCACGCCCGCGACAACGATTCGATCGAACCCCATTCCGGGGCTGTGTTGACGCGGCGCCAGGGTCCAGTGGCAAGCACCTCGCGAGCAGCGACCGTAAGAACGTGGCTCGCGACGCGATCGCGTTCGATTCGAGCGATCACGGCATGGCTCTCGGCCCACGCAAGCGACGAAAGAAGGTGAGTACTCGCAGCGCGCACACATCGTAGCGCCGCCTCACTGTGGTCGTCTTGGAACAGCACGGAAAGGATTGCCGACGTGTCCCAGTAGACGACGCGGCCCTGCGCGGTTTTCACTTACCGCGATCGTGCTCGAGGAAATACTGTGCTAGTCCTCGCTTTAGTGGTAGCGCGGGTGGAACCGGTAAAATCCGTGCGGCAGGTGGTTCGATGACCCCGCTTTGCTCGAGCCGAAGCAACCGCCCGGCCAGCGGTGCGGCGCCGGGATTCTCGAACGGGACGATCTTCGCCACGGGCCGCCCGCGCTGCGTGATCGTCCACTCGCGTCCGCGCTGCGCGTCGTTAACGAGCCGGCTGAAGCTTGCCTTAGCCTCCCGCACGCCCATCGCTCTCAGAGGTCTCATGGCTACATTGTAATGTGGTCTCAGAGCCTATGTCAATGTGGTCGACTCCACAAGTCCTCCACATCCGTAGCTTACTACAGCTTCTCCGCTTGTAGTGCCTGACGCAAGTCGTCGGGTCTTACGTCTCTTTGTATCGGGCTCATACCTAGAACGCCCGTCGCCACGTCCAACCAACGCTCCCGAGCACCCTTGAAGCGCCATGGACGGCGCGTAACCGGCCACCAGTGAAGTGAACGAACGGTGTGGATGCAGCGCGGAGCTACAGCGGTGCGCGTTGCATCGAACGGCCCAAACTTGTGCGAAGATGAATGCCAAGCGTATGGCACCGGCATCCGTTATCGTTGGGCCAATGAAACGCGTCGAGCGGCTCCGGCTCTACCCGACCCCGCATCAGCAATCCACCTTGCGGTTCATGCTCGACGTTACGCGCCAGCTCTATAACGCCTTACTGCAGCAACGGCGCGACGCCTACCGCCTGCGCGCGAA
>DATCGB010000198.1:0-22319 GCA_036509155.1 Candidatus Tumulicola sp.
TCGCCGGCCGTGAGGCCGTAGGCGATCGCCAGACGATCGTGCGTGGGCGACGAGGGATCGCTCTCGAGCCAAACGCACTTGCCTTCCGAGTACGCCTGCGGGTGGTCGAAACCCGCGATCGCAAATCCCGAGAGCAGGTACTGCATGAGGATGCGGGCGTCGCGCACCCCGATCGGAGCTTGACGCAGCAAGCGAAAAAGCATGAGCGCGCGGTACGAGAAGATCGTGCCGACTGCGACGTCGCGCTGCCGTCCGTCGGCGTCGTGGAAGATCGCGAGCTGCGTTAGGCTATGGTTGCGTTCGGGCATCGAGCGTCCGATCCGCGCCGGGACGATGCAGGGGACGTACGTGTAGTCGTTGCAGAGCAGCGGCAGTCGCGTCCCGGAACCCGGTATCGATCGCAGAACGACGCGCGCGGAGCCCAAAGCGCCGCACGCCAAAACGAGCCGCCGGCACGAGTATCGCCGCTCCGGGCCGCCGTTGAGATCGAGAACGACGACGTCGACGCCGCCCTCGTCGCGTTCCTCGAATCGCGTCGCGAGCGAATCGCCCACGTAGGCAAAGTTGGGTCGCCGCCGGAGCGCCTCGATGACGAACCGCGGGCGCCACGCGGACTCGCCGCAGTCCGAATAAAACTCCATGTCTTGCAACGCCGTCGGGCTGCGGCCGTCTTTGGCTTGGGTAAGCAGCGCGAGCGCCGGACGACCGAGCGAATATCCGCGCGAGCGCAGCGCGCCACGGTGCCGATCGTAGCGCGCCGCGAGGTGCGCGGCGGTTGGATCCAACGGCAGCGGCGGTTGAATGCGCGCCAGACCGCCGTAGGTAAACGGCCGGGCATCGTCGTTGGCCGCGCCGGAAATCCCGATTCGGTCGGCCACGACTTGGTAGGCGTCGAGCATCTCGACGGGGGGGAGCGAGGCGCGCTCGAGTTCGGCCTGCGAGTATAAGGCGCACATCAGGCCCCACCCGCTCGCCAGTCCGCCGAGGGCCAGGCTTTCCAGCGGGGTGAACGCGTCCGACTGCAGTTTCAGAAATTCGTCGACGCGTTCGACAATATAGCGGCGCGGCGGCGTCAGCTGCGCGCCCACGCCAAGTTTTCGATACGCCGCGCCTTCGAAATTTTCGCCGAGCAAATATCGAAACTGGTCCGGATCGGTACGCCGGATCGCGACGAAACTTTTTGAAGGAACGAGACGTCGATAGTGGTCGTCGACGACGCCGGCATCCAGCATCAGCACGCGTGCGCCGCCGTCCACCAGCGTTTGCGCGGCCATCGAACCGGTCGCTCCGGATCCGACGACGATGAAGTCGGCTTCCGGCATCATCGCACGACGCGCAAAAGCACCAAACCCGCCGCCGCCAGCAGCGCGGCGCGTCCGAGGGCGTACGCCACCCTCGCGCTCTCGTACGCCCGGCGATCGCGCGGTAAGAAGGCGTCGCAGTATTCCGGCTGCGTTTCGAGGATGGCCGCCATCAACAGCAGCTTCTTGCGCAGCGGAGCGTCGGATTTGGTTAGTGCCAGCGCGGCGTCGAGTGCGCCGATCGACCACGGATGCGCGACCGCAAACTGCGTGACGCGATCGTGCGATTCGTATCGGAGGTCGCGCGACGCGCGTACGTACAGATCTCGAACGCGTTGCTCGATCTCGCACCCAACGACGTAACGACCGAACGCTCGGGCCTCATCGCTCGACATGAGAACGTCTTTCTCAAAGCGAATGGGATGCCTGCATGACGATACGCGATCTCGCGCGCCTTTCCGCCATTGCGATTGCCGCGCTTTCAATCACGTGCGGCACGGCAAGAGCCGCCGCCCGCGACGCGGTCGGTGAGCAGACGTGGATCGTTGCGAGCGACATTCACTTGGATCCGTTCAAGCGAGGTTCGGGCCCGAGTTTGTTCGGCAGCGACACGAATCTGCCGCTCTTTCGTTCGATGCTTGCCGAGATGAAACGCGAAGCGCCGAACCCGTCCCTAGTCCTGCTGCCTGGCGATTTCTTGGCCCATAACTTCGGCCGCCTGGTGCGCGCGCGGGACGATGCCGGTTCGGCCGATGACGCGGGCGTGCGAACGATGCGACTGGTCGCGAGCGCCTTCGGGCGCACGTTTCCGCGCGCTCGGTTCGCGATCGCGCTGGGCAACAACGACACCCCGTGCGGCGATTACCGCAGTGCGCTCGGATCTCCGTACCAAGCCGCGATCGCGCGCGCGTGGGCGCCTCTGGTCGATCGCGGCGGCGCGGCGCCGAATTTTGTCGCATCCTTTACGAGGACCGGTTCGTACGTGGCGCGGCTTCCGGTTCGCGGCATGCGATTGATCGTGATCGACGACGTGCTCTTTTCCGCCGAGTATCTGGGAAACTGCGGCGACGGCGGCGCGCATGCGGCAGTGCGGCAGTCGACCTGGCTCGAGGAATTGCTCGCGGCAACGCCGCCCGATGAGCGTAACGTCGTCATGATGCATATTCCGCCGGGCTACGACGCGATGACCACCCAACGAACTCAAGGTTTCGTCCCGTGGCCGTTTCTTCGCGGCAACTCGGGCGCGCGTCTGGCAACGATCCTCGGCGCACCGAAAAATCGCGTCGCATACGCCGTCGCCGGCCACGCCCATCGCTTCGACTTCCGGCTCGACGGCGGCGTTCCGGTTCTCGTGTTCGGCGCGATTTCGCCGGTTTATCATAACAACCCGGCGTTTTATGCGCTGCGAGTGCGCGCCGACGGGTCGTTGCGCGACATCGATACCTACGCGTTCGACGAGTGGACGCAGGAGTGGCAGCCGCCGCGAAGCTTCGACGCAAAGTGGCGCGTGCCGCAGATCGATGCGACGGCGCTCGCCACGGTGCACGCCAGGCTCGAGGACGACGCGGCGATGCGCCACCTTTGGGATGCCGCCTCCAGCGGCTGGCCGTCGAACTGGCACGAAGCCTGGGGAATGTGGGGAACGTCTTGGCGCATTCCTTGGTGCGCGCAGGCCGCTTTGGGCGACGGGTTCGCGCGGTGCGCGGGCTTGGAGCGTCGCGCCGCCCTGTTCCGCGCGGCGCTGATCGCAGCGCTCGTTTGCATACTCGCGTTGGCCGCGGCCGTTGGCGTAATCATTTGGAGAGCACTCCGCCGCCGAGCGCTGCTACGGCAGTCCTAAGTCGAACGCGACGCGCCGCCGAAGATCGACACCAAAACCAACGGCCCGGCCGGGGCGCGGCCGAACCGCATCGCGCACCCCGGAGCGTGCGGCGTTTCCGCCAACGAATGCTCCGCGCCCAGGTCCGCCAGGCTTTGCGCTGGGCAGGAGGCCGGCGGCAAGCACAAACCCGAGCGCGATGGCGACGCCCTTGACCACTGCCAGGCGATTCGGCCGGCGGCCGGCCGGCGGCGCCTGAGCGAACGCCGGACGGGCCGGCGAACCGAGGTAACTGTTGGCAAACATCCGATCGGTGTGCCGTTCCGAGCGGCCGGTGACGCCGGTCACGAAATCGCCGTACGCGTACAGAACGGCTTGGAGTCGGGCGAATTCGAATCGCAGCAGTTTCGGCGCGAGGGCGCGCACCGCAAAGTATCCGAACGCCGTAGGCATCGCGGCGGGGTAAAACTTCCAGACGAGACGCAACATGTTACGAACGGCGTAATAATCGTGTAAGGGACTCTTGAAGCCGATCGAGTGGGACTGTTTGTGCCAAACCGTCGCGGTGGTGCAGCAGTACAGCTTCCATCCCGCGCGGCGCATGCGAATGCACCAGTCGGTTTCCTCGCGGTAAAGGAAGTACGATTCATCGATCGGTCCGACGCGCCGAACGGCCTCGGCTCGGACGAGCAGGCTCGCGCCCACCAGATGGTCCAAGAGAATCGGCTTGGTGCCGACGCCGGCGGCTTTACGGCCGTTTCCGAGCTGCGTGTCGTGGCAGAGAATCGGAACGATGTACCCGCCGCCCAGCGCTTGGATCGTGTCGGGAGCGTCGTGGCGGAGCAGCTTCGAGCCGACGATTCCGACCGATGGATCCGCGGTTGCGACCTCGATCATGCGTTCGAGCGCTTCGCGCTCGACGATCGTGTCGTTATTGAGAATCCACACGTACTCCGCCTCGCAACGTTCGATCGCGTAGCGGATGCCGAGGTTGTTTCCGCGAGCGTATCCTCCGTTTTCGGGGAGGCGGACGAGCACCAGCGGTGCGTCCGATGCCGGCCCGTCGAGCGCTTCGGCCGGAGCGCCAAAGGCCACGAAACTGCCGCGGCGTTCGCCCCACTCCATCAGCCGGGCGACGGAATCGTCGAGCGAGCCGTTATCGCATATGACGATCCGGTTGGGGACGCAGTTCGATTCGAGCAAACTCTCGACGCACGCGATCGTATCGCGCCACGCATTCCAGTTGAGTACGACGGCGACGACGCGCGGATGCGACGCGTGCCATGCACGCGTTTCGGTTGCGACTAGATTTCGTACGAACACCCGGAGCCTCCTGACGAAAAACCGACCCGTCAGCTATCTCAAGAGGGAAGTCGACCAGGGTCTACGCGTCTAGCTCGCCTATTCCTTCTAGCAAGGCAGGCAGCAGGGACCTTGGTTGGCGAGCCGAGCGGCCGCCTGCCGGCAACCCTGCTCCGCCGCCCGCCCATCCGGGAAAGGTTACGTTCCAGGCCCGCCGTAACTTGGTGAAGCTTTGAGCGCTTCGAGTACCCCGCCACCCTACCGCCGGCGCGTCGTCGTCACCGGTTTGGGAGCCGTGACCCCGATCGGCAATACCCGCGCCGACTTCTGGCGGCGTTTGATCGCCGGCGAGTCCGGCGTTGGCCCGATCACGGCCTTCGATGCCAGCGATTTCGCCACGCGCATCGCCGCCGAGGTAAAGGATTTTCGGCCCGAGGAACTGCTCGGCCGCAAGGAAGCCAGGCGCATGGACCGGTTCACCCAGTTCGCGGTGGTGGCCGCGCGGGAAGCGATCGAAGATGCCCGTCTGCCCGAGGACCAAGCCTTTAAGGAACGGGTCGGGGCAGTGCTGGGCACCGGCATCGGCGGCATCACGACGTTTTGGCGCAACTCGGAAAAGGCCAACGAGTACGGAACCTGGTCGAAAGTCACGCCGTTCTTCATTCCGATGCTGATGGCCAACGCCGAAGCGGCGCACATTTCGATGCAGCACGGTTTTCAAGGGCCGATTTTCTCGGCTGCGAGCGCCTGCGCGAGCGCCAACGACGCGATCGTCACGGCCTATAATTTGATCGCCTACGGCGACGCCGACGCGATGATCACCGGCGGCAGCGAAGCGACGGTTTCGCCCCTGGCGATCGGCGGTTTCGCCTCGATGCGGGCCATGTCGACGCGAAACGACGATCCGACCCGGGCCAGCCGGCCGTTCGACCGGGAGCGCGACGGCTTCGTGCTAGCCGAAGGCGCGGGCGTACTCGTGCTCGAGGAGTACGACATGGCGAAGGCGCGCGGCGCCAAAATCTACTGCGAGATTTTAGGCTACGGACAGTCGGCCGACGCTTACGACCTGGTGGCCGTCGATCCCGACGGCAAGGGCGTCATGCTGGCGCTGACGCGGGCTTTCGCGAAGGCCGGCATCGAGCCGAAGGACGTCGACTACATCAACGCCCACGGCACCTCGACGCCGATCGGCGATCCGGCCGAATCGAAGGCCATCGCGAAGGCGTTCGGCGAGTATGCGAGCCGGGTGGGCGTCAGCTCGACCAAGTCGATGCACGGCCATGCGCTCGGAGCCGCGGGTGGCATCGAAGGCGTCGCTACCGCCATGGCCGTGCTCGAAGACATCATGCCGCCGACGATCAACTACGAGTTTCCCGACCCCGAGTGCACGCTCGACTACGTGCCGAACGTGGCTCGGCGCGCGCCGATCCGGGTGGCGCTTTCGAACTCGTTCGGATTCGGCGGTCATAACAGCGTCATCGTATTCGCCAAAGTGGAGCGCTAAGGAGTCCCTAAGAGCGATGGATCTCTAATGCCCGGGGAGGCGCATCGGCGGCGCCTGCGCGCGCTTCTTCGGCTGGCGGGCGTTCGCAGCGCGGGCGATCTTGCAATTGCCGAAAACGCGTTCGTGCACGAAAGTCATGCGAAGGAACGCGGCATGGTTTCCAACGAGCGGATGGAGTTTTTGGGCGATTCGGTTCTCGGGTTCGTGACCGCCGGCTGGCTCTACGAGCGCTTCGGCGACGAACCCGAAGGGCTGCTCACGCTGCGCAAGGCGGCAATCGTCAACGACGCGCAGCTCGCGACCACGGCGCGGCGTCTGGGCTTCTCCGACGTCGTGCAACTGGGTGCCGGCATGCGCCTGACCGGCGGCGCGGATAACACGACGATTCTGGCCGGCGCGTTCGAAGCGTTCGTGGCCGCCCTGTTTCTCGCGTACGGCCCCGAAAAGGCCCGGCGATTCGTCGTCGCCGAGCACATCGAAGGGCTCGATCAGTCGACCGGACACCTGATCGATCCCAAGACGCGGCTGCAGCATTACACGCAAGAACATCTCGCGGAAACGCCGGTCTACCGCGAGACGAGCCGGGGCACCCCGCAATATCCCGCGTTCAACTCGCGCGTCAGCGTCAAAGGCAAGACGCTGGGAACCGGCAGCGGCCCCTCGAAAAAGGCCGCACAACAGGCCGCTGCCGAGGCCGCCCTGCTTAGGCTACAGGCACGAGCGACGTGAAACTCAAGAAGATCAAATCCTTCGGATTCAAGACGTTTGCCGACCCGACCACGCTTGAGTTCGCCGGCGGCATTACGGCGATCGTCGGTCCTAACGGCTCGGGCAAGTCGAATCTCGTCGACGCGTTTCGCTGGGTGCTGGGCGAAACGTCGAGCAAGAGCTTGCGCGGCGGCAAACTCGAAGACGTTATTTTTGCCGGGAACGACGAGCGCAAACCGCTGGGTCTGGCCGAAGTCTCGATTCTCTTCGACAACGCCGACGGCCGCCTGCCGATCGAGTTTGCCGAAGTGGAAATCACGCGCCGTGCCTATCGCGCCGGCGAAAGCGAATACTTCATCAACCGCGCCCAAGTGCGGCTGCGCGACATCGTGGAACTGCTGATGGGCACGGGTTTGGGCCCGGGTTCGTACGCGATCGTGTCGCAGGGTCAAATCGATGCGATCCTCACGAGCAAACCGGCCGACCGCCGAGCGCTCTTTGAGGAGACGGCCGGCATCAACCGGTTTCTAGCGCGTAAGAACGAGTCGATGCGCCGGCTCGAACAAACCGAGCAGAACGCGATTCGCATCAGCGACCTCATTGCGGAACTGGAAGGTCGCGTTCCCGAACTCGAAACGCAAGTGCGCCGGGCCAAGCGCTACCGCAAAGTCAGCGCGCGGGTGCGCGACCTCGAAATTTTCGGATACATCCGCGCCAGCGCTTCGCGGCGCGCCGAACGTGACGGCCTTCGCGCCGAACTCGAGCGCAACGAAGAAACGCGCGCCGTGGCGGCCGCCCAGGCGGCCTCGCTGGGCGCCCAGCTTTCGGAGGCGCGCACCGGCGCATACCGGCACGAGCTCCACCTCGAAGAGCTGCGCTCGCAGGCGCAGGGGAAGCGCGCGGAACTGGCCCGCATCGAGGCGGATTACGCCGCCGCGCTGGCGCGGCGCGAAGCTCTCGAACGCCAATCGACGCAAACCTCGCAGGATGCGGCGCGCGTCTCCGCGGAGCGCGAATCGTTGACCGCGACGGTTGCTGGGCTCGACGAGCGGCTGACGCCGCTGGCCCAGGAAATCGACCGTGCGCGCGACATGGAGCTGGCCGCCCAGACGGGGCTGGCGCAGACGCGCGCGCAGCTGGATGCGATTTTTACCGAACTTCGCGAAGTCGAGTCGGGCGCCGCCGAAGCGGCCGCCAAGAAAGCCGAGCGGCGCGTGCAGGCCGAAAACGTGCGCGCGCAAGCCGAACGTTTCGATCGCGAGCTGGAGGCCGCGCGCGAACGCGCCTCGCAAGCGGAAATTGGCACCGGCGGCGTCGCGCACCGCTACGGCGAACGCGAGCGCGACCTCGGCGTGCTCGACGAACGCCAACTGGATGCGCGCGGACGAGTCGAAAACGCCGAGCGCGAGGTAGCGCTCGCGCAAGAGGAGCTCGCGCACGCTCTGACGGCCCACCGCGACCGGACCGCCGAGGTTACCGGCGCCGAATCCCGCCTGCACACCATCGAAGAGCTTGAAAACTCGCTTGAAGGTCACGTTCCCGGCACGCGGGCGATCGTGGAAGCGTGGCAGCGCGGAGAGTTGCACGGCATCGAAGGAATCATTTCCAACCTGATCACGACCGACGAACGCTACGCGCGCGCGATGGACGTTGCATTCGGGGCGCGTCTTTCGAA
Source organism: Candidatus Tumulicola sp. (assembly GCA_036509155.1). Classification (GTDB taxonomy): domain Bacteria; phylum Vulcanimicrobiota; class Vulcanimicrobiia; order Vulcanimicrobiales; family Vulcanimicrobiaceae; genus Tumulicola. Next base: position 8,310 of record DATCGB010000198.1, read on the forward strand.
CGTCGTGACCCGCACCTCCGAAGACGCCGAGCGCGCGATCGAGTTTCTCAACCGCAAAGAGAGCGGGCGCGCAACCTTTCTGCCGCTCGATACGCTGGGCAATCGCGAGGGGCGCCAGTTGCCCCCCGACCTCGCGCGGGTTCCGGGCGTCGTTGGCTACGCGCACGCGCTGGTCGGCACCGACTCGCAGTATCGCAGCGTGGTGAATTTTTTGGTTGGAAACGTGCTGATCGTCGATCTTCTGGCAACCGGCATCGCGTTGGTTCGCGAGCGTGGACTGCGCGATACCGTGGTAACGCTTACGGGCGAGCAGATCACCGGCGGCGGTGCCATCACGGGCGGCCGATTCCAGCGCGAGCGTTCGATTCTTTCTCGGCGGGTTCAAGCGCAGAGCCTGCGCGAAGCGCTGGTCGATCTGCGCGCCAAGCTGCATGCCGGCGAAAGCGCGCTGCACGCCGCCCACGCGCGCACCGAAAGCGCCATCGCAAGCCGCGATCGCGAGCGCGAAGGGCTGGCCCGCATCGAGCTGGCGCTGGCCGAAATCCGCGCCGAAATGGCGGGGCTGAGCGGCGAAGTGGAACGCATGCGGGCCGATCTTGCCGCGGCCCAAGGACTGGTGGCCGAACTCACGCAGAGCGTGCGGCGGGCGCGCGAGGCGGAGCGCGGATTTGAAGGGACCGAGCCGGACGAGCTGCGCAGCGACGCCGATCGCACCCGGCTTGAGGTCGATCTCGCGCGAGCGCGCGAGGAGATCGTCCGTGCCGAGGCCGCGCAGTTCGAAGCCGGCGCGCGCGCGTCCGACCTGCGCGAACGCGCGGCCGCGCTGACGGCCGAACGCGAGGGCGCAAAAGCGCGCTTGGGTATGCTCGATCAAGATGGCCAACGCGCGCGGTTGGCGCGCGAAGAAATGCTGGCGCAGATCGCTTCGCTGGCCGAGCAGACGCGCGCGTCGCACGCCCACGTCGAAGGTCTGCGCCGCGGGGTCGGCGACCTGGACGCGCAGCTCGACGTCGCGCGGCGCGAGCGCGAAACGCTCGCCGACCGCCAAACCCAGCTCGAATCCGACGTACGGATGGCCGAAAACGGCGAGCGCGATGCGGTCGCCGGCGGCGAACGCCATCGCACGCGCCTGGCAGAGATCGAAGCCGAGCTCGGTATGCTGGTGTCGCAGTTCGCGCAGAATCCGGCGACCGACGAGGAATGTCGCGACGTCGAAGTGCGCTACGAGGGCGAACCCGACGCCCTGGTCGACGATCTGCCGCGTCTGCGCGAAGAACTCGGCCGGCTCTCGGCTAACGTCAACCTTAACGCCGAAGCGGAACGGCAGGACGTAATGGAACGCGAAGCGTTCCTGCGGGCGCAGCTCGACGACCTCGCGCGAGCGCGCGAAACTTTGCTCGAATCGATCCGGGAGATCGAACAACAGACGCAACTGCAGTTCAACGAGATGTTCGACAAGGTGGCGCGCGCATTCGGCGAAATGTATCCGCGGCTGTTTCCCGGCGGTCATGCCAAGATGTGGCAGACGAATCCGGAAAATCTTTCAGAGACGGGGATCGAAATTTCCGTGCAGCCGCCGGGGAAAAAAGCGATGCCGCTGGCGGCGCTGTCGGGCGGCGAACGCGCGATGACGGCGGCAGCGCTGATTTTTGCGCTGATTGCCGTAAAGCCCTCGCCCTTTTACCTGCTCGACGAAGTCGACGCGGCGCTGGACGACGCCAACGTGGAGCGCTTCACAAACATGGTGAAAACGTTCGCCGCGGATTCGCAGATGATCGTCGTCACGCACAACAAAAAAACGATGGAGATGGCCGACCGCTTGTACGGCGTAACGATGGGAGAAGCCGGGGTGAGCGCGATCGTTTCGGCCGAACTCTCGCCGCCCGAACCGGAGTTGGCGCTTGCCTGAGGCGGACCGGCCGGCCGCGCTGTTCTCGCTTTCCGACAAGACCGGCGCCGCCGAACTCGCGCGAGCGCTGCACGCGCGCGGGACGCTCATCTACGCGACCGGCGGAACGCGCGAGTTTTTAGTCGAGCACGGCGTGCCGGCTCGCGACGTCGGCGACGTCACCGGCTTCCCGGCGCTGTTCGGAGGGCGCGTCAAGACGCTGCACCCCAAAGTCTTCGGCGGCATTCTCTTCGACCGAAACGATGCCGAGCATCGGGCGCAAGCCGAAATCTATGCGATTCCGGCGATTCACGTGGTGGCGGTGAATCTCTATCCGTTTGAGGCCACGGTCGCGCGCGCGGGCACGTCGCTGCCCGAAGCGATCGAACAGATCGACATCGGCGGCGTCGCGCTTCTGCGCGCGGCCGCAAAGAACTTCGAGCACGTCGCCGTCCTGACGCACACGTCGCAGTACGCCGAGTATCTAGCGGCGCTTGAAAGCGGGTGCGTATCGATGGGGTTGCGCCGTAAGTTTGCGGTGGCCGCGTTCGAACGAACGGCCGAATACGACGTCGCGATTTCGCACTATTTAGCGACGGCCGGCAAGTTTTTGCCCAGCGAACTGCCCGGAGCGCTGGCGCTCACGCTGCCCCTGGCCAAGCGGCTGCGCTACGGAACGAACCCGCAGGAGCGCGCCGCCTTCTATCTCGACCGCGCCGACCGATTACCCGAACAGCTGCACGGAAAGGCCTTGAGTTACAACAACCTGCTCGATCTCGACGCGACGTTGCGGTTGCTTTCGCGGGCCGCGCTGGGCGCGGAGTTCGGCAGCCAGCGCGAGCGGTTCGTGCGCGCTGCGGTGGTGAAGCACACGGTTCCGTGCGGCGTGGCCCAGCGCTCGAGCGTCGGCATCGCCGTGCACGACGCGCTCGCCGCCGACCCGGTGTCGGCCTACGGCGGGATCGTTGCGACCGATGCGACGATCGATCGCGAAGCCGCCGAATCGCTGGCAAAATTCTTTCTCGAGATCGTGGCGGCGCCCGAATTCGACGACGACGCGCTCGCGGTCCTCAAACGGAAAAAGAACCTGCGCGTGATGCGCTTTGCACGGACGCTGCCCGACGAACTGGCGCGCGAACTGCGAGTTCGCAGCGCGCTGGGCGGCGTGCTCGCCGAAGACAACGACCCCGATGCGCCGCCCGAGGAGTGGCGCGTCGTCAGCCGGCGTCAGCCCACCCGGCAGGAGTGGCACGACCTGGCGTTTGCGTGGGACGTCGTCCGGCACGTGAAATCCAACGGCATCGTCGTCGCAAAGGGCGGCACCACGCGCGGCATCTGCGCCGGACAAACTAATCGCGTCAGCGCGGTGAAAATTGCCACGTTCCGAGCCGGCAGCACCGATGCGTCGTGCGCCAGCGACGGGTTTTTCCCGTTTGCCGATGGCCTGGAAACCGCCGTCGAAGGCGGCTGCGCCGCGATCATCGCCCCCGGAGGATCGGTGCGCGACGAAGAAGTCATCGCCGCCGCGGACCGTCTCAACGTCGCCCTGGTGTTCTCGTCTTACCGCTACTTCTTACACTAGCCGCCGCCGGCCAGCAGGCTGCGGCCAGACGACATGGCCCGTAGGGACCCGATGCGGTCGTTGGTGCGCTGGGTGCTGCCGGTGCTGGTCTTCTTCGCGCTCGTGGGTCCGGCGGCGGCAGCGCGCGGCGTCGAGATCGGCATCAACTACAACTGGTGGAAGTTTGGGCTGACCAGCCTGCACGAGTGCAGGGTCGAAAAACAGCCGCGCTCCGCCGGAAGCTGGATCCTGCCGGCTTACCAACGCCCGGCCGTGCGCGCGACGGTGAGGGAACAACTGCGGGCGATGCGCGGCGCGGGCTTTACGGCCATGCGGATCATCGTTTTTTACGGACACTCATCCGAAGCCGACGCGTCGGCATTTACCTCGATGACCGGTAACGTTTCGTCGGGCGATACGGACAAGCTGCGGGCGTTCGTCGGCGATATCGCCGCGGCGGGATTTCGGTCGCTCGAGGTCGTTCCCGATTTTGGTGCAGAGAACTGGCTGTACTGCCGCCATCGCCGGTGGGGCGACTGTTTTGACACCGCTCGCACCGACGAAAACTGGCGGTTCATCGCACAAATTACTCAAACGGCGATGGCGGCCGCGGGCGCGGTCCCAGTCCGGGTCGATATCGCCAACGAAGCGGCGCCCGATCCCCGCATGCCGGCCCGCACGCTCGCGCACGCCAAAACGTACCTGCAGACGATCGCCGGCCGTTTCGACGCGCGGTTCGGTCCGCGTTGGGTGATTTCGGCGGCACGTTCGGCCGCGTCACCGGCCACCGAAACGCAGGACCGCATCGACTTGCTGGTTGCGGATCTGGCCGCGGCGCACATCACCCCCACGTATTTGGAACTCCACGACTATTCGTTGGACGGCAACGACATGAAGATGTCGTTGGATACGATGCAGGCGATCGCCGAGCGCATTGGAGCGCACGTGATTCTCGGCGAGTTGGCCTACCACAGCGCCGTGCAGGCGTCGGCGATTTCCGGCTGGATCGAACGCCATCCGGCGTCCCGCATCGTGGAACTCGCTCAGTGGCCCGAGTACGATCCGACGCGAGTCTGCGCGGTCGACCCAACCCCGCCATACACGCCCGGCGCCCTAGGACGCATTATCTAGGGCGAAGGGCGCGAAAGGCGATCGTGCCGCCTTGGATGTCGAGCAGCGCGTGTAAAATCATCGGCCACACGAGCGATCCGGTCGCGACGTATATCGCGCCGAACAGCAGTCCAATTACCGCCGTTTTGACGATGCCGCGAACTCCTTGGTAGGCGTGCCCCAAACCGAAGATCGCCGCGCTCGCGACCACCGCGCCGGCCAACGTCAGATACGGCCAGGCGATCGCGAAGAAGTACCCGCGAAACAGCAGCTCCTCGCAAATGCCCGCCGTAATCGAAAGTGCCAGAAACCATCGGTACTCGGCCGGCGTCCGCGGCAGAATGGCAATCGCGCGCCCGAGGGCCGCGGGAACGCGCGCCAGCTTTTCCGGCGACATCCGCGCGACGACGCGCCACTGGCCGTTCATATATGCGAGCATCAGCACGCACAGGATCGCGCCGGCGACCGAACGCGCGTCGGCCGGAACGTGCAGTCCGAGCGCGTTAAGCGGCCGTCCCAAGCGCCACCACAGGTAGAGCGTCGTCAGCGAGATCAGCCACCACGAGAGCATCGTGCGCGCGTACGCCGTCGTGCGCGCCGGCATGCGGCCGCGCCCCATCCGAACGCCGGCGTAATACGAGTATGCGGGCGCTACGACGACTAAAGCGAACAGCAGAATCGCATCGGCAAGGGCCGGATGATAGACGACCACGACGCAAGCTTTCTCCGTTACGGCGGCCGGGGCTTGCGGACTAACGATAAATGAACGGGTCGGTGGGCGGCGCGATGCGCTCGATGCGACGGGCGGCCAGGCGCGCTTGAGTGGTGCCGGTTTCGACGACGCCTTCGACGCGCAGCCACGTGCCGGCTGGAAATGCGGGCATTCGCGCGAGGCGCACGACGACCGGCGCAGCGTCGGCCCGGCAGCAGGTAATCGCGTAACGCACCAGCGCGGCCGTTTCGGCATGGCGCGTGAGGCTGCCGGTGAACGTGAGCCGCTCGCCCGCGAATAGATCGCCCATCGTCGTTTCGGTGGCGCGATAGATTGGCGGCGGCGCCGCGACGAGCGCTCCCAGCAGCATCAGCGCCGGCGCGAAACGCGCGCGCGCGTCCCGACGATTGCGATAGCGTACGGCCAACGCCGCGGCCGCCACGCAGCTCGCGAGCAGTGCGCCGGCGATCGCCGGATGGACCAGGGTCGCGCCGCGATGCCAGCCGACGATGCCCAGCGCAACCGCGGCGAGGACGTACGCCAGCACGTCGTGACCCGCGCGATGCGACGGTGCACGCGATGCAAACGTGCGTGCGTCGGCGATTCCGGCAACGCAGAGAAACGCGGTTGCCGCCAGCGGATCGCGCACGTGGAATGCGCCGGCTACCGCGACGGCGCCGAGCCCGCACGGCGCGGCCGTAAAACCGGCCAGCGCGCCGGCCAAGATCTGCGCCGGCGGTGCCAGCGTGCCGATGTCGACGACCGTTTGCAACTGCATCGCCGCGCCCGCCATCACGGCTGCCGGAAATAGCGCGGCAAGTTGTTCCAGGAGATGCGGCGCGTCGTGCGTCCCGGCGCGACAGGGTGGCCCGTCGGGCCGCGTCGTTCGAGCGATGACGCGCGCGACGGCGACCGCGGCGACGAAGCGGACGGCGGCAGTTGCCGGCCCGAACACCAGCCACGTCGCCGCGGCCGCGGGCAGCGAGCGCGCCGACGGCCCGGGTCCACAGCCGCAGCCGAGGTAGGCGACGTCGACGCGTCCCCGCAGCAGCCGCGAAACGACGATGCCGCCCAGCACAAACGGCGCAGCCTCGAACAGCGCGCTGGCCGACGTTGCCAGCGCCGACCGCAGAACCTCGGGCGACGTGAGGGCCGCCGTACCGGCGAGCGCCGCAACCAACAGCCAAACGCGCACGACCGGCAATCCCGCTGGCCTGCCGGGTCGCTAGGGCCCGCCCTACGGGCCTCGGGCGCGGCCCTTTGCGCCTCGGGGAACCCGGGCCGGATCCTCGAAGGAGCGGCCATGCAGCGCGCGGCCGCGGTCACCGGCAAGACATTCGAGACGATCGTGTGGGCGGTCGTGGCGCTGGCGGCGTGCTATTTGCTTGCCGGAGCGTACTACGGGTACGCGGTTGGGCGTGCGATGCACGAGGCCAAGGCGTCGAACCCGATGATTGCGATGGTTGCCAACGCGATCGGCCGGAACAACTCCGAGCAGTATGCGATTATGAAGCTCAAGGTCCCCCAGTACATCGTGCGAGCCCCGACCTTTTGGGCGGTGGTTCGAATGAACGAATAGGCAGCCGGTTCCCTCGCGCGGGGCTTCTTGGCATGAATACCGGCGCCTCGCGCGCAAGCAGGCTCGAACCGATGCCGACGACATTTACCGCACCACGCGGGACGCAAGACTTCGTGCCGCCCGAGTCGGGCCGATGGAGCGCGCTCGAGGCGCGTATCCGCACGCTGGCCGCGCGTTTCGGGTACGGTGAGATTCGCACGCCGCTGTTCGAATCGACCGAGCTGTTCGTTCGCGGGGTCGGCGACACGACCGACATCGTCGAAAAAGAGATGTATACGTTTCGCGATCGGAGCGATCGCTCGATGACGCTGCGTCCCGAATGGACGGCCCCGGTCGTCCGCGCCGCGCTCGAACATCACCTGTTTGCCGACGGACCGCTGCGGCTGTACTACATCGGGCCGATCTTTCGCTACGAGCGCCCGCAAAAGGGCCGGTATCGTCAGTCGCATCAGTTCGGGGTCGAATGTTTCGGTTTTGAGGGGCCGGAGGCCGATCTGGAAACGATCGCGTTGGCGTGGGAGCTGACTCGCGACTACGGAATCAACGATGCGGTTCTCAACCTCAACTCGATCGGCGACGACGTTTGCCGGCCTCGATACCGCGCGGCGCTGCTCGATCACTTCCGGCCGCATCTCGCGACGCTTAGCGACGATTCCCGGCGCCGCCTGGAGCGCAATCCGCTGCGACTGCTCGACAGCAAAGATGCCGCGGACCAACCGTTCGTCGCGACCGCACCCACCTTCGAGTCGGTGCTTTGCGACGCGTGCCGCGAACACTTCGAAACGCTTAAAGCGTATTTGGACCTGGCGGGGATTCCATTCGTGGTCAACCCGCGGATCGTGCGCGGGCTGGACTACTACAACCGCACCGTGTTCGAGATCACCTCGAGCGTGCTCGGAGCGCAGAGCACCGTCTGCGGCGGCGGCCGCTACGATCATTTGGTGCGTTCGCTGGGCGGCCCGGACGTGCCGGGCGTCGGATTCGCGCTGGGTTTGGAGCGTTTTCTCATGATGCTCGAGGCCGTCGCGAGCGGCGACGCGCTGCCGCGGCGGGGAATCCAGGCGATCGCGTTGGGGGCGGCCGCGCGTTCCGCGCTGGTCCCGATCGTCGCCGAACTGCGCCGGGCACTCGACGAACCGACGTTCGCCGACTACGAAGAACGCAAACTGCTGGCCCACCTCAAAATCGCCGACCGTAACGGCGCGCGGTACGCGTTGATTCTCGGCAGCGACGAGCTGGCGGCCGGGCAGTTTCTGCTGCGCGACCTGGAACGCCGCAGCGACCGGCGCCTCCCGCTCGGGTCGGGAAGAGACGTTGTCGCGGCTCTCGTAGAAGCGACGTAGCGATGGACGACGCCGACGACTCCGAGATGGCGACGCTGCGAGCGCTGCTCGCGCTGATGCACGAGCACGACCTCGACCGTCTCAAGGTCAAGAGCGGCGAGGCGGTTTATGAAATAGTTCGCCGCGAGGCCGGGCAGGCACCGGCGTTTGCGGCACCGGCGGCCGAGTCGTCCGGGCCGGGCGCGGATGCGTCCGCCGAGCCGTCACCGGTGGCCGGGCCGCACACCAAGAAGGTCATCGCGCCGCTGACCGGCGTGTTCTATCGCTCCTCGTCGCCCGACACGGAAGCGTTCGTGAGCGTCGGCGACCGCGCCGAGAACGGCGACGTGCTCTGCATCCTCGAAGCGATGAAGCTGTTTAACGAGATTCAAAGCGACTACGCCGGCACGATCGTCCGCATCGTTCCCGAGAACGGCGAACTCGTCTCACAAGGCGCGGAACTCTTTTGGATCGAGCCTTAGGAAAACCGAATGGCGGACGTTATGGGGAAGCGCGGTTTCGACGAGCTCCTGGCGGATCGCCGCGGCTTGCTGGACGCGCCGCACTATCGCGAGCAGGTCGAGGCCATCGCGTCCGCGGTCGTGGCCGCGCTGCGAGCGCGCAAGAAAGTCCTGTGGTGCGGAAACGGCGGAAGTGCGGCCGAAGCGCAGCACATGGCCGCGGAACTTTCCGGGCGTTTCCTGCGCGAACGTCCAGGTCTGCACAGCGAAGCGCTTTCGGTGAATTCATCGACCTTGACGTGCATCGGAAACGATTACGGCTACGATCGCGTCTTTTCGCGGCAGGTCGAAGCGTTCGCGCATCCGGGCGACGTCGTGATCGGCATGACGACCAGCGGGACGTCGGCGAACGTCGTTGGCGCGCTCGAAGCGGCCAAAAAATGCGGCGCCGTCGCGGTCGCGTTTACCGGCAACGGCGGTGGCCGGGCTGCCGAGGTCGCCGATATCGCGCTGATCGGCCCGGACGGCTACGCCGCGATCATTCAAGAAGTGCACCAGGTGATGGCGCACATCGTCTGCGACCTGGTCGAACAGCGGCTGATATTTGAGGACGGCATCGCTTGATGCCGGCGCTCATGCCGCTCGACGCCCGCGGCGTGCTCGAACGAGCGCGCGGGCGCAAGATTCTCGTCGTCGGCGACTTGATGCTCGACGAGTGGATTTGGGGAACGGTGTCGCGGATCTCGCCCGAAGCGCCGGTGCCGGTCGTCGCCGTGAGCGATCATTCGTTCACGCTGGGCGGCGCCGGAAACGTCGCCAACAACCTGCGCGCCCTCGGCGCCGAGGTTGCGTTTACCGGCACGGTCGGCGACGACGCGTTCGCGCAGCAGACCCGCGACCTGCTGCGCGGCGAGCAGGTCGACGATTCCGGCGTCTTCACGCTGCGCGGCCGGCCGACGACCCGCAAGACGCGGGTCGTCGCGCATAACCAGCAGGTCGTGCGCGCCGACTGGGAGTCGACGCAACCGCCGGCCGCGGCCGACCGCGCGCGCGTCGCGGCGTTCGTGGCGGGGCGAGCGGCCAGCAGCGATGCCGTCATATTCAGCGACTACGGCAAGGGTCTGCTGTCGCGCGAGATCGTCGAGGCCGCGCGCGCGTGCCCGTTGGTGCTGGCCGATCCCAAGCCCGCGAACATCGAACTTTTCACCGGGTGTACGTGCGTCGCGCCAAACGCCTCCGAAACGGCCGCGGTGACCGGCATCGCGATCGTCGACGACGCCTCGCTCGAAGCCGCCGGAACGCGCCTGCTCGAACTGCTGGGATGCCGGTACGCGGCGATTACGCGGGGCGAGCACGGCATGGCGCTGTTTGGAAGCGCCGGCGAACGGCTGAAGGTTTCCGCGGTAGCGCGCACCGTGTTCGACGTGAGCGGCGCCGGCGACACGGTCATCGCGATGCTGGCGCTCGCGCTGGCGGCCGGCGCGCCGATCGAACGCGCCATGGCGCTGGCCAACTTCGCGGCCGGTGCGGTCGTCGAAAAGCTCGGCACGGCAACCGCCTCGGCCGACGAGATTCTGGCATTGGTCGAGCACGGACATGGCTGATTTCTTCGGCTGCCTGCTGGATGCCGCCGAGGCGGCTGCATGGCGCGAAGCGCAGCGCGCGCGCGGCAAAACGGTGGTCTTTACCAACGGCTGCTTCGACGTGCTTCACGCCGGGCACGTGGAATATCTCGCGTGGGCGCGCGGGCAGGGTGACTGCCTCATCGTCGGACTCAACCACGACGAGTCGGTGCGCCGGCTCAAGGGTGATGGCCGTCCGATCGTGCCGTTTGCGGAGCGGGCCGAGATACTGCTCGGATTGCGCAGCGTCGACGCGCTCGTCGGTTTCGGCGAATCGACGCCCGAGGTGCTGCTCGACCGACTGCGCCCCGACGTGCACGTGAAAAGCGACCAGTATCGCGCCGAGGATCTGCCCGAACGCACCGTCGTGGTCCAGGGCGGCGGGCGGATCGCGCTCGCGCCCCACGTCCCCGAGCGCAGCACGACCGATACGATCGCGCGAATTATCGATGCGTATAGCCGTCACGGCTAACGGCCCCGGCGAAGTTGCGGGCTGGCTGCGGCCGCTCTTGCGATCGCTTTACGAACGCGCGCCCGCCACGCAAGCGTACGTGTTTCTCGTGCCCGACGACTACGCGACCGGCTTCGAGGCGCGCACGGTGCGCGCGTTTTTTCCGCAAGCGCAGGCCTACGATCCGAAGGCGTACCTCAAGTTCGCACTCGGCCGGCGGGTCGAGGGCATGCCCGAAACCGTCGACGTCGTGCAGTACGCCGGCGGCGACTTGCTGCACGCGGCGCGGCTGCACGCGCGCTTGAAAGGCAAGGCCGCCACCTACAAGTTTTCGCGTAAGGGCTATCGCAAGCTTTTCGATCGGGCGTTCGCGGTCGATCGGAAAAACGTCGAACAGCTCGAAGGGTGGGGAACGCCGCCCGACCGCATCCAGCGGATCGGAAACCTCGCGATCGACGGCGCGCTGCTCGAAGCCCAGGCTCCGCTCGAGCCGGGTACGCCCGAAGACGGCATCCTGGTTATGCCGGGATCGCGTTCGTACGAAGTCGAGAACCTGATCCCGTTCTATTTCACCGCGGCGCTGCGCATCCGGCACGAGCGCCCGGACCTGCCGGTCGCGTTCGGCATTTCACCGTTTACGCCGCTGGAGCAAGTGCGCGCAGCGATCGAACGCGGCGGCGATCCGCGCGTTTTCGCGCAAACGGGCCGGCTGGTCGTGGAAAACGGCGGCACCTACGTCGAGTCGCTCGACGGAAGCGCGCGTTTTCCGATCCTCTTCAACGCTTTGGCCGCGGCCAAACGCTCGCGGCTGGTCTTGACAATTCCCGGAACGAAAACTATCGAGCTGGCCGCGCTGGGGACGCCCGCAATCACGATCACGCCGCTCAATGCCCCCGAGCTGATCACGTTCAACGGGCCGTTGACCTACCTTCATCGGATCCCGCTGATCGGCGTGCCGCTCAAACGCGCGGTGGCCGTCGGAGTTTCGCGCCGCTTCGAATTTCACACGCAGCCCAACATGGATGCCGGCGCGATGCTCGTGTGCGAAGTCCACGGCACCGTCACGCCGGGGCGCCTGGCGCGCGTCGCGCTCGAGCGGTACGACGATACGGCCTGGATCGCCGCGACCGGCCGGCGGCTCGCAGAACTCTATCGCGACCATATCGGTGCGGCCGACCGAATGGCTGAATCGCTGCTCGCCCTCGCCGGGTAGTGGAGGGTAGCCATGCGCATCTCCATCGTGATCGCCACCAAAGACCGCGCCGACTACCTCGAACGCGCGCTCGACTCGCTCGAGCTGCAAACTGACGCGCCGGCGTTCGAAGCGATCGTCGTCGACAACGGCTCGACCGACGACACGCGCGCGGTCGTGGAACGCCGCGCGGCGCGGGCGGCGATGCCGCTGACCTACCTGTACGAGCCCGAACCGAATCGAGGCAAGGCGCGCAATCGCGGAATCGCGGCGGCGCGCGGCGAGCTGGTCGCGTTCTGCGACGACGACGTGCAGGCGCCTTCGGGGTGGCTCGCGGCGCACGCAGCGGCCCACGCCGGCGGCCGCCGGCCGGCCGTCGTCAACGGACCGATTCTCAACGTTGCGTCGTACGACGCGAAACCCCGCCCTGGTCCGGCCAACTACTCGCGCGCGTTCTTGTGCACGTGTAACGTGTCGGTGCCGCGCGACGCGCTGCGCGTCGCCGGCGGCTTCGACGAAGCCTTCGATCTCTACGGCTGGGAAGACACCGAACTGGGCGTACGGCTTCGCGAAGCCGGCCTGGACTGGAAGTTCGCCTGGGATGCGGCGATTTGGCACATCAAACCGCCGGCCGAGAACACCCTCGAAATCGAAACCGGAAAGGCGATCGAAAAGGCTCGGATGGCGCGCCGCTTCGTCGATAAACATCCGTCGCGGCGCGCGCGGATGGCGACCGGCGCCTACGGACTCAACGTCGTGCGGGGCAAGTATCTGCTGCCCGACTCGCTGCTCGCACTGTACGCCGGCGTGGCGACCGGCGACGGCCCGGCCTGGATGAAATCGCTGGCGCGCGCGCAGTTTCTCGACGCCATGTACACGCGCGAACTGATGCGCGCCCTCGCGCCCGCGCCGAAACCGGGCTGACGTGAGCAAGGCGTTGCTCTACTGTGCCGGCGGCGGCATTGGGGATTCGTTGGTGGCGTCGGTCGTCGGCCGGGCGTTGCGCCGGCGATTCGAAACCGTCGACGCGCTCACGCTTCCCGCTCATCGCGAGACGCTCGAACGCGTTCCGGACCTCGACGACGTCGCGGTCGACGACGGCGGCGACGAACGCGCGCTGGCGGAATCGGTCGCCGCCCGCGGGTACGACGCGTGCGTCGTCACCTGGGCGACGCCGCGCACCGCGCGAATACCGCAGGCTGCCAAGATTCCGATCCGCGTCGGGCAGGCCCGGCGGCTCTACTCGTATCGTTTCACGCATCGGGTCGTCGTGCGTAGTGAAAACGGCGACGTCACCTCGCACTGGTCGGACATCCTGCTCGACTACGCCCGCGCGATCGGCTGCGACACCGAGGACCGCGCGTATCGTTTCGTCCCGACGCCCGGTGACGAACGTGAGGCGGAAGCGGCCGCCGCCGGGCAGGGTATTTCGCTGACCGGCTCTCCAGGAAGTTTCATTATTCTCAATCCATGCAATGCGATCGCCTCGACGCGCGGTGATTGGCCGACGCAAGGGTGGGCCGCGGCCGCGCGCGCGCTGCGCGAGCGGTTCGACGCGCGCGTGCTGATCAGCGGCGGTCCGCGCGACGTGTCGATCGCGCAAACGATTCTGCGGCAGACCGGTGACGATGCCGTCTCGGTCGCCGGACGGCTCGGGATCGGCGGTTTCGGGGCGCTGGCTCGCGGGGCGCGGGCGTTCGTCGGCATTACGACGGGTTCGATGCACGTTGCCGCGGCCGTGGGGTGTCCGACGGTCGGCATCTTCCCGTTTCAAAGCGACTATCCGGAACGCTGGGCGCCGCTCGGACCGCGGACCGCGGTAGTCCGGCCGTCGTACGCCTGCCCTCGCGGCGACACGAAGGAACGCTGCTCCGATTACGCCTGCGTCGCCCATATCGACGTGCCGCGCGTTTTGGCCGCCATGGACTCGCTGGTGTAAGGCCCGGAATGCGCGCGACCATTCAGCTTTGCACGTATAACCGCGCGGCCATCCTGGAGCGCGTGCTCGACGCGTGCTTCGAGCAGACGGTCCCCGAGGATGCCTACGAAGTCGTGCTGGTCAACGACGGTTCGACCGACGATACGGCGGCGACTATCGGGCGCGCGCGCGCC
>DATCGB010000199.1:0-2418 GCA_036509155.1 Candidatus Tumulicola sp.
TCGCGGCCTGCTGCGTGCTGGTCTGAGCGCGCGGATCGCCGCTTGCGAACGTCAGCGCGCCGGTTAGTTTCATCACCAGATCCAGCGCGCCGGCCGCTCCGGTTTGGTTCGACAGCGACACGCCCAGGTCAAATGCGTCGCCGGTCCGCGCAAACTGCGGGAGCAGCGGATTTCCGATCAGCGGCTGGGTCGAAACGAAGGTTGCGTCGTCGGTCGCGAAGTGCGCGTCGTCGTTCCCGACCGCAACGGCCATCACGCGCCAGGTGGTCAGATCGTCGGGCATCTTGAACGACACGCTGGCCTTCCCCGACGAGTCGGTCTTGACCGTGCCGTAATACGCCAACGGAAGAAAGTTCTGGCGGACGCGCGTGCTGGCCGCGCCGGCCAAATAGCCGCCGCCGTAGCCGAAGCCTTTTTCAACCGGCGGCGACTGCGTCTTCAGGACGATGCCGTCGCGGCTATCCGCCAGCATCGCCGAAATCGGCTGGCCGGCGAACACCGTCGTCACCAAATCCGGCAGCCGATACCCGGAAAGCTGAAGGATTGCGTCGTTAACGACCATCGCAACGATCTCGCCCGGTGCGGCCGAACCGTTCTTGCGCGTCAGCGTGAAGCTCACGCGCTGCGAGCCGCCCGGCGCGACGGTTGCCGCATGCGGGACGATTGCGAGCTTGAGGTAGCGGGCGGCAACGTCCACGTCGAACGCCGCCATGCCGGTCCGCGCCAACGTGTCGAGCGACCCCGGCTTGAGCGATGCGAGGTTGGCGCCGCGCCGCACGACGACGGCTTGAAACGCCGCGTTGGGCAGCATATCGGCCGTGATCTTGAACGGAACGCGCGCCGCACCGCGAACGTCGCGCAGGATCGTACGGTAGATCGCGTCGCCGCGAACGACCGAGACGTACACGTCCGACCGGTCGAACGGCGAGGCCACCAGCACGGTGGCCGTGTCGCCGACGGCATACGATTTCTTGTCGAGCTGCACGGCTGCAACGCTCGGATCGGACTGGCCCCAGTCGGCTTCGCCCGCACCGAATGCAAAGACTTGAATGTCGGTGGCGCTCGCGTCGGTCTTGGCGCCGGCAAAAGTCGCGCGAACGCGATACGGTCCGGTGTCCGGCGGCGTGAGATCGACCGAAACGGCCTTATCCCCCGACGTTGCGTCGGCGCTTCCGACCGTCTCGTACTTTACCGCTTGATCGGCGCTTGCGCCGCCCTCGACTTGCTGCGTGGCCGACGTGTACGTCATCTTCTGCAAGTCGAGATGAATCGCGCGGCCGGCGATCGCGCGGCCGTCCGCATCGGTAACGATCGCGCGAATCGGCATCGGTTTGCCGGCCGGCCCGACGACGCCCGAGTCCAGCCCGATCGTCGCGTCCGACGGCAACGCCAGGAAACTCTTGGAATCCGAGACCGACAAGTGCGAAACGTCGGTCGCTTCCATGTCGATCGTATACGTCATCGGAAACGGCAGCGCGGCGGGAACGGCGACGTCGAGCGTCGTTTTACCAGCGGCATCCAGCGGAAGATCGCGCTGGAGCACGTCGCTGTCAAACGACGGCGTTTCCTCAGGCCAGAACCATTGGCGCCCGAACCAAAAATCGTCCCACCCCTTGGGCTGCACGGTGGCCGTCGCGCGGGTGACGTAGGCGTGCGCCGCGCCGCCCTGCAGCGGCGCGCCGAACAAGTATGCCGCGGTCGCCGCGGCACGCACGCTGCCGCCGGCCGCTGCCGACTGCGCGCTCACGTCGAGGGTCAGTTTAAAGTTCGGCGGTTTGAATTCGGCGACGCGCAGCGAGCCGTTGACGTCGTTTCCGTTAGCGCCCTTGGCGTCGACGGTGTAGTATCCCAACGCCTGCGCTTTGGAAAACGCAATCGGCAGCGAGAATATGCCATAGGCATCGGTCTTGACGGTGCCCAACGACGTAACCGCGTTGCTCGGGTCGGTCAGCTTCACGCGATAGGTTGCGTTGCGGTCGGCGACGATGCGATTGCCGGAGGCGTAATAGGCTACCCCGGTGATCCGGCCGGTTTCGCCGGGCTGATACATCTGCCGGTCGCTAAAGACGATCCCGCGCGGGAGCGGCGCGCCGCCCGTCCATCCGCCCGCGACGTTGAACCGGTAGAGTCCGCTCCCGCCGTAGAGCGTCAGCGTGGCGGCGTCGCTGCCTTCGGTCGCAACGACTCCTAAGTCGGGTGCTTGATCGGCCGAGCTGCCGGCGTAACAGCGTTCGAGATCGACGCCCCGAAAGTCGATCTCTCCACCGGGACCGCTCGAACCGGCCGCGCACACTGCCGGCACGGCCGGCGCGGAGTTGGGCGAAACGACGTTGCGATAAACCGTTACCCGAACGCCGGCGGCCGGTGCGCCGTCGCTGAGATGCTGCACGAGCACGATGCCGTTTGCCGGGAAGAACT